>JADFSS010000008.1 GCA_022560655.1 Candidatus Neomarinimicrobiota bacterium | reverse complement strand
AGTCCGCTCGCTGCTGCCAGGATGTGCTCCACTGTGTGGATCCGGTTACCGTCCTGTGCGATGGTAGTGCCCCGGGAAATGTCCACCACGTGGTCGATATCCGCGGGAACGGAGGGGAAGGCGTCCAAGTCGGTGCGGATGAAACGAATGCCCGTGTCCACATCGGCCGGCTTGAAGGTAGCAGTGGACGCCACGCCGGTATGCAGGCCGATGCCCGAGACCGAGGTTTTCTTCAGAATGGTCTGCTGATAGGCCGTCACGGCAATCAATCTTTTTCTTGTTGCTGAGCGCCTTCCAGCTCGCCCAGCCGCGTCTCAAACCTGCGCAACCGCGCGGCCAGCTCAGGCAATTTCTTGATCGAGGCCGACTGTCGCAGCCAGCGGGGCTGTTCCAGCGCGGGAATTCCAGCGTAGGTCTTTCCACCCTCCAGCGATTGCATCACCGCCGATTTGCTGGCCACCACTGCCCGGTCTCCAATGGTCACATGGTCTACCACGCCCACCTGTCCCCCGAGGGTCACAAAGTCGCCGATTTCAGTCGAGCCGGCAATCCCCACTTCCGCGGCAAAGAGGCAGCCGCGACCCACCCTCACGTTGTGGGCTATGTGCACCAGATTGTCGATTTTTGTGCCCTCACCAATCGTAGTATTACCGATGGTGCCCCGGTCAACGGTGCTGTTGGCGCCTATCTCCACTTGGTGGCCGATGACTACCCCACCTACCTGAGGCACTTTGTGGTGGCTGGCGTTATCCGTGACATAGCCAAATCCATCTGCCCCGATGACGGCCCCGCTGTGCACAATTACCTCATCACCCAACTGAACGCCGTCGTACAGCACCACGCTGGGATAGAGGTGCACAGCACGGCCCAGCACCGCGCCCCCACCCACGTGAGTACCCGCGCCAATGATGGAGTCATCGCCCACGGAGGCCCCGGCACCAATTACAACGAAGGGACCGATGCTTACGTTCTGGCCCAGTTTGACCGCGTTCCCCACCTGGGCGGAGGGGTGGACGCCCGTCTCGGCTCCAGCAGCCGGATGGAGAAAGGCCAGCGCGGCAGCAAACCCCAATGCGGGGTTTTCCACCCGTATGCCGGCCAATCCCTGGCTGTCCATAGTGGCACCCAGAATAACGGCGCTGGCACCAGAATCGGCCAGATAAGTACTGTACGCAGGGGTTGCCAGGAAAGTAATACCGCCCTCGTTGCCCGATTTGATATCGCAGGCATGGGTAATCTCAATGGAGCCATCCCCGTCCACGTCACCGTGGATCACACGGGCGATCTGGGCGAGGGTAGGCAAGTCAGTGTGGAGCGTTAGTTTGATGCGGAACGGCGCAGCTCCTCGATCACCTCACTGGTGAGATCCCACTCTGGCAAGGCGTAGACCAGGGCGCCGCCGGCGGCATCAACGATATAGTCATATGACCGCTCAGCGCCTATCTTCTTCACCGCTTTATCCACCTTGTCCAATACCGGCGCCATCAGCTGGGCCTGGTAGCGATAGAGGTCTCCTTCGGGACCAAATTTGGCCTGCTGGTACTGCTGTGTCTCCTGAATTTGTTCCTGTATCTCGCGCTCTTTTGCACGAATCTTCTCATTGCTCAGCAACAGACGCTGGCGCTCGAACTGCTTGCTCAAACTGTCCAGGCGCTCCACGTGAACGTTGTACTCCACCTGCAGTCTCCGGGTCTCTTTCTCCAGCTGTGCCTGGGCGTCGCGAACTTCCTCAAATTCCTGCATGATCCGGTTGGAATCGATGTACCCTATCTTGAGCTGGCCCGCCAACATCATGGGGATTGCCAACGCCAGGCTGATCGAACCAAGGGTATGCCCGTGTGTCTTCACTACAACTCCTTCTTCGAGTTAAAAGGGTGCTCCGAAAATAAAGTGAAACTCCCACCCATGGGGACCCGGATCACGGTTTGGGCTACGGACACGGTCACTGTCCACCGGGTCGAAGCCGTAGCCCAGGTCCAAGCCCAGCAGCCCCAGCATGGGCATGAATATGCGAACGCCGACACCTGCCGACCGCTTCAGCAGGAAGGGGTCAACCGAGCCAAAATCGAGCCAGGTGTTGCCCATATCTACGAAGGCGAGGGCATAGACAGTGGGGCTGTTCGAAAGCGACAACCGCAGCTCCGCTGAATATTTCAGCATCACCGTTCCGCCCAGCGGCCGATCAAGATAGGGACCCACGGTGTTGTCTTGGTATCCACGTAACATCTCACCAAATGGTATCCCCGTCCCACCCATGTAGAAGCGCTCATCCGGTGGCAGAATCGACCGGTCGCCACGGCTCGTCACCTGTTTGATGGCCCCCAGCTTCAGCGACTGGTGGAACACCAGTTTCTGGGTGGCGGGAACATACCACTTGAGGGTGAATACATGCTTATGGAAATCCTCATTGCCGCCCAGCCAAAGCCCGGAGAGGGTGGACACCCAGTTCAGTTCCGAACCCCTCGTGGGGAACTCGGGCCGGTCGCGGCTGTCCCTGGAGATGGCCTGGGTAAGGGAGATGCCAATCGTCGAGATGTAGGCCTCGCCTTCGGGGAATTCGTCATCGGTCACCCCGCTCAGGTAACTCTTTAACAGCTGACGCCGCTCCTCAAGTGATTGTGATGGATCATCCAGTGAGTAGCTCTTGTTTGCGGCCTGAAAGCTCCACGATCCTCGAAAGAAGGAGTCCGGCCACCGGAACCGGCGCCCCCAGCGGGCGGAACCACCAATTTGAATGATGTCGAACGGCAGGTAAAACGCAGCGGCCTGGGAACGCCCCCGCTCAGAATAAAAGACCGACAGGCCCACCAGGTTAGGCGTGTTCAGCAACCACGGATTCATCAGGCTCACCGATATTGACTGGTAGGCCGATTGCCGAACCCCAGACGACAGACCCAAACTATTCTGTGCACCCCGGGTGTAATTCAGATTAAGCAACTGCCCCGTGCCGAGCAAGTTGTTGAACTCCAGCCCGCCACCACCAATGATGCCGAACTGCTCAGTGTACCCGATGGACAGGTTGGCACGGTCGGTCGACCGTTCGGTCACCTTTATATCTAAGTCTACCTCATCCTCGTCCACCGGTTGCACGTCGGGCTCCACATTCTCGAAGAAATTCAGGATCCAAACGTCACGCTGGCTGCGCCCCAGCCGCTCATAACTGAAGGTGTCGCCCGGATCAATGCGCAGCTCACGGCGAATCACATAGTCGCGGGTCTTCTCGTTGCCGGAGATGTTGATGTACCGGATGGAGACCTTCTTGCCCTCAACAATGTTGAAGACCACGTCCACCGAATCCATACCTACCGGATACTCCACCGGTTCCACACGCGAATAGAGGTAGCCCTCATCCATATACACCGGGTGGACTTTCTGCGCCACGGCCATCGCAAAGGCCTCCTTGTTCACCAGGTCTCCGGTGCTGAATCCCAGCGCCGCCTGCAGCTTCTCATCCGTGTGCAGCGTGTTGCCTTCCCAGCTGAAGTTGCGGTAGTAGTACGGATGCCCCTCACTGATGCGCAGCACTAATTCCATGGACTTGCCATCGGGAGCATAGCCCACTGAATCACTGGCGATCATGACATCGCGGTAGCCTTGGTTGCGATAGTAATCCAACACGCTCTTTATGTCTTCTTCGTATTCGTCCTGGTTGAATGGAGAGCGCCAAAAGGTGTACCACCGCCACCGCTTGGTGTTCTTCATCTTCAGCCGTATCAGCCAGGTAGCAACATTGTCGTTGCCTTCGATGCGGATGTGTTTCAGACGCACCCGCTTGTGTTCCTTGATCGAGATCACCAACTTTTGCCCATGGGGACGCTCCCCGGGCAGCTGATCAACGGCCACCTCCACCTTCAGAAAACCATCCTCGTGGTACGCCGCCTTGACTTTGCGCACCACCTCTGATACGGCGTACTCGGACAGAATTTGGGGCGGCTTGAACTCGATGGCCTCCAACAACTTGTTCTTGCTGATCTTCTTGTTCCCCTCGAAAATGATCTCCTCCAGAGACGGGTACTCCTCCACCGTAATGCGCAGCACCAGCCCTTCATCGGTCTCGTCATCCATGTAGACCTGCACGTCGGCGAAGAAACCCAGATCCCACAATCGGCGGATGCCCCGTTGAATATCCAGGCCCGTCACCGTTCTCCCGGGAATCAACCGCGAGGTGGAACGAATCACCTGTTGGGAGGCCCGTTCGCTGCCTTCCACCACCACTTCCTTGAGAGAAAAACTGGGTACCGGCTGGCCCCAGGCCAGCGTTGCCAGCAAAAAGATCAGCGTGATTCCTGTTTTGAACACCATGCTTAATCCATCATCGGCGCTGCCACGACCTGTTCGCTCAGCAGCCCGAACCGTCTCTCGCGCCGCTGATACTCCAGCAGCGTCTCATAAAGGGCCTCGCGCCTGAATTCGGGCCACATGATCTCGGTGACGATCAGCTCGCTATAGGCCGACTGCCACAGGAGGAAATTGCTCAGCCTGGTCTCGCCGCCAGTGCGGATGATTAGCCCCGGATCGGGCATGCCGGCTGTGTAGAGACAGGCCTCAAACAAGGCCTCATCGATGTCGCCCGCAGCAAGCTGCTCTTCGGTGAACTGATGGATGATACTGCGAACAGCTGCGATTATCTCCTGTCGGCCACCATAGCTGAGAGCAAGATTCAGGTTCAGGCCGCTGTTGTCGGCCGTCAAGCCGATGGCACTCCGGAGCTCCCGCTGGGCGATCAAAGGGAGGTCTTCAATCAGTCCAATGGCGGTCAGACGGACATTGTTTTCCATGAGCTCCTGCACCTCGTCACGAATGGTCGCGACCAGCAACCGCATCAGTGCATTTACCTCCGTGCGGGGGCGCTTCCAGTTCTCGGCGCTGAACGTGTAAAGCGTCAACATCTCTACGCCGATTTCTCCGCAGGCGCGCGTAATCTCCCGGACGGAGTTCACCCCCTCCTTGTGTCCCGCCACTCTGGGCAGAGCCCGCGACTTTGCCCACCGGCCATTGCCATCCATGATAATGGCGACGTGCCGGGGCAATTTCCCCTCTGCCAGGAGTCTTGCTTTCAGTTCGGATTCGTTATCGGATTTCATCGGTACCGTCAAAGCTAAGTTACCTTACACCCCCGCCCGAGGCAACCGTAGGCTAGTCACCGGATTCCTGCCCCTCGTACGTGTAGATTTCGGCCGTATGATGGTCGAACGGTTCCAGCCTGGCAACCCCAGTCTCCAGGCTCACCTCCACACCACAGCGGTAGCAAACTGCCAACTCGGCTACCAGCCGGTAAAGCAGCAGGTCCATCAGCCCGAATAGCAGCAGGAACCAATAACTCACCGCCACAGCCAGGACCGCACCTAGAATCATGATTGCCAGACCCAGGAGCTGGTTGAACGCCTTACGGCGGTAAAGGTGCCGGCACCCGCACAGCGGGCATCCCTGTTCCAACGACCATGCCGATTCAACAGTTCCCGGCGAGGTGCCGCACTGGGGACAGATAGCGGACCGGGAGTCGGCCGCTTTGACGCGGTAATAATGGCCACACTGATCGCACTCAATGGACAGGTCCACCATCACAGCGGCAGCTCCAGTTCCAGCAGATAGCCATCGAAAATGAGGGTGCCCATCACCACCAGGATCAGCACCACGTAAAGCAGACCGGTGGCTGACTGGGTCGACTGGATGCGGGCGGTCCTCATGGCCATCCAGGCAAAGACCAGCGGCGCCGCCAGCCCCATGAGCAGGCCAATCCACAGAATGAACCCGTCCAGTCTGGTCAAAAGCAGATAGGCAGGCTGGAGGCGTAGGCCCAGTTCTGCCTGGGTCACGACCAGCACTCCCGCCACCCAGGCCGCGCGGCCCGCCAGCAGCAACAGGGCCAGCCGGGTGGCTTGGCGCAGGTAGCCGATGGGCAACTCGGCCACATTCAGGTACCAGTGCCCCAGCACCATGGCATACATCACCGCGGCCAGCACGGCACCACCCCAAATCACCGCCATCCAGTGGGCCCAGTCAGCTTGAGCAATCCGACCATCCAGCGCCTGCTGGCATAGTAACCCACCCCACAAAAGCAACAGTGGGGTTAGTATGGCCTGGGCTATTCGCATTCGATGCCAACCCAGCCCCAGCACCACCAGACTGAGACCACCCAGACCTAGCATCCAGCCCTTCATTGGCATTGCCGGGCTTTGCAGGCTCGTCAACAGGGTGGCCAGTCCCAACATGATGGTTGCCAGCCCCAGGTTAAACCGAACGAAGCCACTCTTAATAACGCTCACAGGCACAAGCCAGATGATGACAGGATAGACGCCCGCAAACTGGGACAGGAGCAATACGGTGAGGTCGTTTATCATGCAGTCATTTCACCGGCATGCCGATCGCTGGGATGAAAGCCTTGCTGCAGCCCTTCATAACCACGCCAGACAGTTATGGGTCGCCAGCTTCGGAGCGGTGAGTAATTTAGGTGTGCGCTACGATTTTGCGATAAGTGGCGGCTGGCTGGGCTTCAAGACATGCCCCTGATCATGCTCAGAAGAGCATCGGCAATTCGCCGGAATTCTCGCCCAACGAGGTCGTCGGGGTGCTGCAATACATACGGCTCCCCTGAATCGGACGCCACCACCAGCTCCGGCCAGAGCGGCACGCTCCCCAGCAAGGGCACGCCCAGGCGTTTGCTCTCCTCCTCGCCTCCCCCGCTACGAAATATATCCACGTCAACGTGAAAACGGCCCTGCTCATCACCTGTCACGCTGGATACAGCGCCCAACCCCTCGAATTCGAGGGTAGCGCCGGGCACAACCTGTCCCTGAGCGTCCTTCACCACCCCCCGAAGAGGCAGGCTGGACATATTTTCCACGACACCTAGCACCGGCGTATTCACCTTGGCGAACATATCCGCCCCCTTGCGCACATCCAACAGCGCCAGCTTCTGGGGCGTGGTGACAATCACCGCCCCGGTGAGGGCAAGTCGCTGGACCAGCGTCAGTTGAATATCCCCCGTGCCCGGCGGCAGGTCGATGACCAGTACCTCGAGCTCCCCCCAGGCCACATCGTCAAAAAACTGCTGGGTCATCTTGGCCACCATGGGACCCCGCCAGATGGTTGGCGCCTGGTTGCCGCTGATCAGGCCGAAGGACATGACGGCCATATTGTGGCGCTCAAGGGGAATGATCTTCTGCTCAGCGTTCATCGCCGGCTGCTCCTCTACGCCCATAATCATGGGGAGGCTGGGACCGTAAATATCCAGGTCGAGGATACCCACCTTGGCACCGCTAAGGGTCATGGCAGCGGCGAGGTTGACCGACACCGTGCTTTTGCCCACGCCTCCCTTCCCGCTGGCCACCGCAATGGTATATTTCACGCCCGGTATAGGGCTCTGCCCAACGGTCGGGCCTGCTGGACCGGCAGCCGGACCGTTTCCGCCCCTGGGCTTGGGTGGAACGATCTCCACCTCCACGCTGGATAGGGGCAGCTGGTCAATCAGGGCTGCCTTGACTGCCGATGCCAGCTTCGCCTTCTGTTCCTCATCGGTTGAGGCCACGCCTAGTTGCAGCCGGGCCTGATCGCCGTCCACCACCACGTCGTGCACCATACCGAACGAAACAATATCGCGATTGAAGCCGGGGTAGTTCACCGTCTTGAGGACGGCCATTATTGCATCACGTGTCGCGGGCAATACTCACCTTTGGTTGGGGGCCTGAGCAGTGCGACTGACAACAGAACGCGGCTGCCAGTCAAACGGACAGCCGCCGCTGAATGCGCAATGGTGGATGGTGCTAAGCGGCGTAGTCCTGGCCAAAACGGTCATAATTCATTTTAGTAAACTTTTTCCACTCTTCCGGCACCGCATCTTCCTCAAATATGGCCTCCACTGGGCACTCAGGCTCGCAGGCGCCGCAATCAATGCACTCCTCAGGATCGATATACAGCATATGGCCGGTGGGATCATCACCGGCTTCCCAGCCCTCGTCTGGATGGATACAGTCCACGGGACAGACATCGACACAGGCCGTATCGCAGGTATCCAGGCAAGGTTCTGTTATGATGTATGCCATTCCCGTCGGCCTCCATCATAAAGTGCATCGTGTCATAATCATCGTGCGTTTTGGGCTGTGCCCCGTCAGTGAACTTACCCTTATTCTCGCCAGCGATACAATCAAATTCAGATTCCCGTCCGACGCCTGCTGCCCTGCGGAATCAGCTCGGGTCGCGGATGAAATTGGATGACCCCTTACATACCAGCGGATGGTGACGAGCTCAAGGTAGCAGTTGGCGCTGGGCAGCAGCGGTGGCTAAACTAGGCCTGCTAATAGAGGAGCAGAATCCCGGCGGTGGGAGACTAACCACGGGAGTCAGCCGGCTTGTCTGATAATAAAAAATCGCCGACGCCAAGGCAGAATCCGCCCAATTTGCCATCCTGGTTGCCCCGGGTTCTCACCGCGTTCCGTCTGATCCTGGGCGCCGTCTTCCTGACGTCTGGCGCTTTGAAAGTTCTGGACGCCCAGAGCTTCATGGCCACACTGCCCCTGTATCAGCTGCCGGGTTGGCTCACCCCGGCCGGAGCGCTCTTGCCCACCGTCGAGACGATCCTCGGCATAGCACTGCTCATGGGCGTGGTACCCAGACTCACCGCCCTGGCGACTCTCGCGGCGCTGGGCCTGTTTTCCGCCCTGTTGGTGATGGGCATACTGGGTGGCGAATTGGAGTCGTGCGGCTGCTTCGGCCGGCTGCTGGAAACCAGCCCCGGAATTGCCTTGATCCGTAACCTCGTCCTTGTGCTCCTGGCGGGAGCTATGTGGCGCTTCACCCCGCCCACCGCTACGCGCTGGCGTACCTGGAAGGTGGGGTCGCTGGCTGCACTTCTGCTGGCACTGGGTACCCTTACCGGCTATACGATCCACCACCCCCAATTGGACACCACCTCGGCCCAGCCGGGGACCCTCTTCCCCGATGAAGGCTTCCTAGCCGACCCGCCGGCGTTGGAGGGCCGGCAGCTGGTGTTCATCTTCTCCGTGACCTGTGAGCACTGCTGGAACGCCGTGGCCAACGTGAAGGCTTTATCTGCGGAGCTCCCGGACTACGAAGTCTTCAGCGTCACCCTGAGCGCATCCCACGAGTTGGGCTGGTTTGTGGAGGAGTTCAACTTCGACCTGCCCATTTACCGATACGACCCTGACCTCTTTGCGGGCACCTTCCGCGCCTGGCCGGCGCTCTACGTCCTGGAAGACGGCCTCATCATCGGCAAACTGGACAACGAGGTGCCCGCACCCAAGACCCTAATGGAAATGCACATGCCGCAGTGGCAGTGAGCCGGCCCTGCGGGGCTTGCCCGGTCCCCATCCACAGACGCCATGACCGCCACGAGCAGCACATCGGACTTCGATGCCCAGGTACGGCGGCAGATTTATGAGCACGTCGTCGATACCGGTATACCACCCCGTGTTGAGGACAGCGTCAAGGCGCTCTCCCAACCATCCGACGAGATCCGTTCTGGCGCTTGACCCCTAGAGGGCGATCTCCGGCGCGCCCAACCGCCAGCGCTGTCTAATCAACCTCCGGTGTGGCGCCGCCATCTTCGGCCAGGGCGACCAGCCGCCGCGTGATGGAGGGGTGGTTGTAAAACATGAATTCCACAACTGGATGGGGGTCCCGGTCGGCAAGGTTAAGGTCGGCCAGACGCTGAAGCCCACTGGCCAGGTCGCGGCCACTGCCCAGTAGTCGTCGGGAGTAGCCATCGGCGGCGAACTCGTTCCGCCGGGAGTAGGCGTTGGCCAGCGGCGCCGTAGCGAAGCTGTACAACCCCAGCAGCAGTGCCAGCCACGGTAGCGTTGCCAGATCGGTGACATTCCCCGCCGTGATGCTCGCGTGAACACTCGCCACAAGCTTGAGCCCCACAACCGTGAGGACCATCCCCAAGGCCATACCCTTCCAGATGTGTCGCAGTTTGAAGTGTCCCAGCTCATGGGCCACCACCGCCAGGATTTCGTCATCGGGGAACTGCTCCAGCAGCGTATCGGCCAGCAGGACCCGTTTGGCCCGCCCCAGGCCAGTGAAGGCCGCGTTGGCTTTCTTGGTCGTCTTGCTCAGGTTGAACCGGAACACCCCCGCCACGTTCAGTCCCACCGAGCCACTCAGGGTTCCTATGCGCTCTTTCAGCGGATGGTCATCAGCCAGCGCCTCAAACTCGTAGAAGAGCGGGAATATGAGGGTCGGAGCCAGCCGTCCCAGCACCACCGTGAACAGGATCAGCACCCCACTTACCGGCAGCCACCAGCCCGCCCCGAAGGCCCTTAGGCAGGCCAGGAATATCAGTGCCAGGGGCAGCCCCACGGCGGCGCCCACCAACGCGCCCTTCGTCCTTGCCCACGCCCATCCCGCCAGGCTTTGGTTGGAGAGCTGATAGCGGTGCTCCACCAGGTAGCCACTCAAAAACGATAGGGGCAGCGCATAAACCTGCGCTAGGACACCTGCCGCCAGGCCAAACAGTACGAAGTGCAAGTAAGGATTGGCCGTCAACTCGGTGGCTGCAGCCAGCCACGCAGACAGAGGCGTGAGCACCAGCAGCAGCAAGTACGCCCACCCCGCCGCCGTGGAACTCAGGCTGAGCGCCAACTGCGTACGATGATACGCCTTGGGCCGTGACGGCCCGGCCGCGTCTTCAACCCTGCCCGTCACGCTCAATCTTCCCCATATTGCCGCAGGAATGACTGCGACCAAGAATCGAAACGCCCCTGCCTGATGGCGCTGCGCATGTCGGCCATAAGGCGCAGGTAAAAGTGCAGGTTATGGGCCGTAGCCAACCGCAGGCCCAGAACCTCCCCCGTGTGGAAAAGGTGGCAAAGATAGGCCCGCCCGAAGTGCGCGCACAGGGGGCACTCGCAGCCCTCCTGTACCGGCTCCTGGTCCAGGCGGTAGCGGGTATTACGGATGTTCAACTTCCCGGTGGGGGTAAACAGCTGGCCGTTGCGGGCATTGCGCGTGGGCAACACGCAGTCAAACATATCCATGCCCAGCGCCACTGACCGCACCAGGTCCGCCGGGGTCCCCACCCCCATAAGATAGCGGGGCTTAGCCTGTGGCAGCAAGGCAGCCATCAGTTCCAGTGTTGTCAGCAACGCCTCCTTGGGCTCGCCCACTGCCAGCCCCCCCACGGCATAGGCCGGGGTCTCCAGCGCCAGCAGCTCCTCGGCGCTGCGTCGCCGCAAATTCTCATCGGTTCCGCCCTGCACGATACAGACCAGTGACTGGTCATCGCCCACGCTGGGGGCGGTGGTCTGGAACCGCTCGGCGCTACGCCGGGCCCAGGCCGTCGTGCGGGCCACGGCTTCAGCCACCATCCGCCGGGAAGCGTCAGCTGGCGGACAGACGTCCAGTGCCAGGACAAAATCCGAGCCCAGTCCGCGCTGGATGTCCACCACCCCCTCCGGCGTGAGATGGTGGGTGGTGCCGTCAAGGTGGCTCCTGAAGGTTACCCCTTCGTCATCCACCTTCCGCAGGGCTGCCAGGCTGAAGATTTGATAACCGCCCGAATCGGTCAGGATGGGACCGTCCCAGCCCATGAAGTTATGCAGGCCGCCGGATTTGCCGATCACCTCCATGCCCGGCCGGAGGAACAGGTGATAAGTGTTGCTCAGCACCATCTCGGCGCCCAGCTCACGCAGCTCCCACGGGGCCATCGTCTTCACCGCGCCGTGGGTCCCGATGGGCATGAAACAGGGGGTCTCCACCCGACCGTGGGCGAGGACCAGCTCGCCCGTCCGAGCGGCGGAATGAGCGTCACTGGACCCGATCTGGAATTGCAACGCTTCAGGCCCGGATGCGGCTAGGGCGCATGAGCCGCCAGTATTGAGCGGCGGCCGGTCTCAGGCGGGGGGGCAAGCGGAGCGGTTAGTTAGAAATCTGTGCCGATGGTCAGGTACCAGCTGCGGGTGCGTTTCTCCCCAGCGGGAGGATTGAGTGGCCAGGCAAAGTCGAGTTGAATCGGTAGCCCGAAAAGCAGGAAGCGCGGGCCCCAACCGTAGGTGACGATATCGGACCTGTCGCCGGCGTTATCCCATAATCCCGCCGCGGCATCCAAAAACGCCACACCGCCCAGCTGACCCAGCATGCGCAGGGCCGGGAAGTAATAGATCAGGAATGGAAAGCGGAACTCCAGATTGACCAGCACGGCTTGACGGCCCACCCGCTCCATCAGCCGGGTGCCCCGCAGGGGCGTCAGGTATTCGGAAAAGTAGATCGTTTTCAGGTTCTCAACGGCAGTTCCATCAAAGATATTCCGGGCGTAGCGGCCGCCCCCCTCCGAGCTGAACAACCACGGTAGCCCGCCCACGAGAAAGCTCTGGGCATCGGCCCCGTAGCTGGCGCCGCCGGATACCCTCGCCGCTATGCTGGTTCCGCCAAACAAACGGAAATACCGTCGCACATCTAGGGATACGGTCTGGAATGAGATGCCCTCATTGCTCAGCTTGGGACTGGCGGTGGCAGACAGGGTAGTTCGCCAGCCATTTACCGGGTGCAGAAATGCCCACTCGGCGTTATCCCACACGTAAGCCAGCCGGGGGATTAAGGACGTAATCCGGACGGTAGATGCCCGGGTGAAATTGAGATCACGGTTGGGGTCGGTAAATATGGCGTGCTCCACAGCGTTGGCCGTGAGGCTCAGATCAAAGCGCCGGAACCGGTTCATGGGCAGGGAAGCCGTAATGTCGAGGCCAAAGTGCCGCAAGCGGTTCAACTCCGATAGTCCAGTGGAGAAGATGAACGCGGTGTGGAATACCGTAAAGTAATAGTTCGTCCGGAACGGGAGCAGGTGGTAGGTAAGAAAATAGTCGGAATTGTCCAGCGAAATCTGCATTTCGGTGGCCATCGAAATACGGTGATTGCCCAGAATGTCGCTGAACATGAACTGGGTCATGCCCTGGAAACTGTAGAGCGTGCTGTACCCCGCATAGCTCTGCACGAGGTCCAGTGTGAAGCGGGTTTTGTAGCGATGGACGCGATATTCGCCCCCCTCGTCCTTGTAGGCCTGTTCCTGCAGCTCCACCCGCTCCGCTGTATCCCCTGCGGCTGTGCCATAACTGTAGGGCTTATCCAGACCAAATACGTAGTTCGCGTAGTCGCCTTCCAACCGCGGCTGGGTGCGGCCCCGGTCCTCATTCACCAGGATGGACTTGGTGTCCGTAGTATCGGTCAGCAGAAAGTTGGACAGGGGCACCGTCTTCGGCTGCTCCCACATATCCAGGGGGTTATGGATGCGGTAAATATCGAATCCCGAGCGCTCAAACCCGGTGAAGTAAAGCCGGCTGTCGTCCCGGCCCATGCTCAGGTCGCTGATTCCCGTTAATATATTGGTAACCGCTCTGGTTTCATCCGATTCCAGGTTCAGCATATAAATGTTGTCAATGCCCGATCGGTCGCTGGTGAAATATAGGTACGGCTCGGTGTGGGCGAAGACCGGGTAATTCTCTTTGCCCGGATCGCTGGTAATTCTGCGGAGGTTCGAGCCATCCCGGTCAATGGAGAAGATGTCCAGTTGGCCCAGATCGTGATCCAGCAGACTGAACCCTGGCGCAACGGATGCAAGCAACTCACCACTGGCCGGAGCATACCGCTGCTCAAATTCGTACCGGTTGCCCTGTTCATCAAACCGGTAGCCGGGATAATCCCCCCGATCGGTGCTGAAAACGATGCTCTGGCCATCGGGCGACCACACCGGATTAAACTCGCTAAAGATATCGTCGGTGAGATTGGTCAGATCCCCAGTCTTCAGATCAAGGAGATAGATATCGCTTTTGATGCCACTATTGCCTACCAGTGCAATCGTCTCGCCTTCGGGACTCCAGGCGGCCATGAACAGACCTTCCAGCTCGGTTGGGTACTCCTTTACCTTGGCGGTCTTAATGTCGGCGACGTAGAGTACGTCCTTGCTGGCTGCCTTGGCGGCAAAGGCCACTCTCTTTCCATCCGGTGACCAGGTGATGCCCGGCTTGAGCAGCTTGAGCTCCTCAAAATGTGCGGTGGTTCCGCCCCGGATCAGCCGCTTCAGGAAACGCCCATCAGTAGCGGAGATAAGCACGATCTCCATGATGGAATGGTCGTTCCGCATGATGGCCAGCTTGCTGCCGTCGGGTGAAATAGCGGGCGCGATGTTGTAGGTGTTCTGCAGTTCCTCGTGCTTAGTCACCGGATGGGCAATATCCTTGAGCCGGTCCCGGCCAGCTACATCCGGCCAGTACAGCTTCTTGAGGTAATCCCGCCACTGATCAGTGAGCAGCTCAAAGTCGGCTCCGATGGCCGCACGGAAGCCCCGCTCCACATTGCCAGACATTTTGACGCGGCTGAAAATTTCGGCGATGGACTCCTCGCCGTACTTACCGGCAATGTAGCGCCACACCGACTGACCCCCGCGATAGGCGTACAGCCCGCCAAGCTGCTGGATCGGCACTATATCTCCGTGCAGAGCAAGGTCCCGCATGTACATGTCGGAGTTGGCATCCCAACCCGTGGCGAGATACTCCGATAGGCCCTCGTTCATCCAGCCCGGAATGGAATAACGGATACGGCCACTTATGATCGACTGCACGTTGCCGCCATAAATCATATCATTGAGCAGGGCATGCACCAGCTCATGCCGGATGACATGCCTGAAATCATCGTAGCTGCCTTCAAATGGCACCACGACCCGGTTCTTGAACAGCTCTGTAACGCCGCCAATTCCCTCGTACATGTAGCTGAAGGTCACATTGGTCTGCTGAAAATCTGCATGGGACGCGTAGATCATGATGGAGACCCGTTTCTGAATCTGCCAGTTCAGGCGGTCCGAGATCTGACGGTAGGCTTCATCGGCCACTCCCGATGCAAACTCGGCCAGAGGAAGGTTGTCCCCGTAGAAATAGATGTCGAAGTAGGGGGACTGAATAAACTGCCAGTCGTAGCGGTCGTACTGGACAATATTTTGTCCAAACTGGGCACCGAGGGGCGTAGCCAGCCACAGGATCACAGAAAGGGCCACTAGGCGTGCAGGTTTCATCATGATGGACTATACGCTCCGTGAGGCAGAAGGTTCTGTCGCGCAGGAGTCAATTAGTAGACGCGACCAGTAGGGCATAGGTTAATGCTCCGGGCAGGCCGTCCACCCCCCTCCTACGATTACCTGGCGTTCCGGCGGGGGTGGGTGCCGGACGTCAGTTGCCTGATGGGAAGATAAGGGCAAAGGGGACGGGATGCAAGCCGGGGTCAGGCTACCTGTCGGAACGCTGCCAGGAGCTGCTCCTTGGTGGCCCGGGAAATATCCCTGCCCTGCAGGCCGAAACCCGCTGTCCGCCGGGCAATATCGCGCAGCTCCCGAACCGGCAGCGACGCTAGTTCCTGCTGGGAGGGCACGCTCGTCTCTGTCGGTGGCGCGTCATCGGCGGGGGTGGGCGTAGGGGGTCCGGATCTGCCGCCCGGATGAATGAGCACCCGGTCAGTTTCGTCATGCGGCCTGGGAATCACGTGGCTGGAGACCAGCTCGCCTACTCGCTCCGCTGCCGCAGCGCCAGCCGATACACTCGCACGCACCGCGCCGGTCTCACCTTCGACGCTCACCGTAACCAGCGCCGCGGCCGTCACCTCCTTGCCCAGCAGGCGTACGTTGGCCGCTTTCACCATGGTGTCGGCCGCTTCGATGGCAGCTACCAGACCCCGGGTCTCAACCAGCCCTAGAGCCTTTTCTGTGCCAACCATCCGTTGAGCTTAATCCCCTGAGGGTAGAATGGACTCCACGTCACTGTGGGGACGTGGAATAACATGGACCGATACCAGTTCGCCGACTTTTTCAGCGGCCGTGGCCCCCGCGTCGGTGGCGGCTTTCACCGCCCCCACATCACCTCGGACCATGACGGTCACGAAACCACCGCCGATCTTTTCCTTACCAATGAGGCGTACGTTGGCGGCCTTCACCATGGTATCCGCCGCCTCGACGGCGCCAATGAGTCCGCGCGTCTCAACCATACCCAGTGCATCGAGGGAAACTGCCAAGATGGGCCTCCTCAAGTATTAGGTCGTCGTGATGTGAACAAAGCCGGGGTGAACCTGTGGCATGTCATATACAATATTAAGCAGGATTTTACCTGCCACCTCTCTGAATGTCAACTCATTTCTCCTAATATTGCGTTGCCTCTCCGACGGGCAGCGCCTAATTTAACCTGCGATGAGCTCCCCGGCTTATTTCATATCCGACGTGCACCTCGCCCTGAACGGCGGCGAGGCCGAACGCGAGAAGCGGCGGCAACTTTTCGACTTTTTCCACATGGTCCGGCAAACGGGTGGAACCCTGTTCATTGTCGGGGACTTCTTCGATTTTTGGTTTGAGTACAGGCATGTCATTCCCAAGCGCTATTTCGATGTGATCCATCAGCTCCATCTGCTTCGTGCGGCCGACATAGACATCCATTTTATCTTGGGTAACCATGACTATTGGACCAACGGGTTTCTCAACGGACCGCTGGGCCTCCAGGTCCATCTATCGGCGGCGCAGGTTGACCTGGACGGCCGACGCATTCATTTGACCCACGGGGACGGCTTGCTGGCCAAGGATACGGGCTACCGGCTCATGCGCAAGGTCCTGCGCAGCCCCGTCGCCATTTTCCTGTACCGTTGGCTGCACCCCGACTGGGGCATAGCTCTGGCACTCGCCGCATCACGTTACAGTCGCAACCACAACCGGGGCAGCTACGATGAGGACGCCATCTTTAACGAGCTTTCCCAATACGCCCGCTCCCGCTGGGACGAGGGTGTTGACCTGGTGGTGATGGGGCACTATCACCTCCATCGCCTGCACACCAACCAGGACGGCAAGAGCCTGCTCTGTTTGGGCGATTGGATATCCCACTACTCCTACGGCAAGATCGCCCAGGGTCAATTGACCCTGGAGTCGTGGGCCAGCTGAGCCTGGCGCGCCATGACCGTCCAGCAGCCCATCCGTCTCTTCCCGCCGCGCCTCACCGCCCGCAGCGCACTGCGCCTCCTGGGAGTCACCGCGCTCATGCTGCTCTTGGCTGGCTGTTTTCTGTTTCGCCGGGAAAAGGATGAGATTGACGTGGAGAAGCTCCGCCTCGATTACCAGCAGGGCAAGATGAGGGCACTGCTTGAAATTATTGAGATATACGAGGATACCGAGGCGCCTCTCAGCGTGCGCCTGGCTGCCGCCAATGCCTTGGGCGAAAGCAGGCATCCCAAGGCCGTGGCTGCGCTGGCGGCCAATGTGAGCGAGGCCAGCGCCCTGAATATCGACATGATGCTGGCCTCTATTGAGGTGCTGGCCCGCATCCCCAGCAATGCCAGCGCCAAGGCCCTTACCGATGCGCTCAGCACCACCGGGGCCAAGCTGGCCCAGCTGCGCAACAAGCTGGTGGAAGGGTTGGAGTCCATCGGCTCGGAAGACTACGTCCAAACCCTCATTGACCTCTATCAGGCCAGCCGCGAGGACCACCTGCGCATGCAGCAGATGCTCACCAAAGCACTGGGCAGCATCGGCGACGAAAAGGCCATCCCCGTCCTCATCAGCATCGCCAAGGACCCTGAAATCAACCTCATCACTCGCAGCGCCGCCATTGACCTGCTGGCCAAGAAACGGACCCCCGAGATCGTGCAGCTGTTCGCCGACATGCTGGGTGATCCCGCCACCAACCTGCAGCTGCGGGATTTCGCCCTGAGCGCTATGGGTGAGATCAAGGAGGAGCGTCTCGTGCTGGCACTGCTGGAAACCTATCAGCTGGGACGGCAGGAATACTACTCCCTGCTGAGCACGCTCCTCACGGCCCTCGGCGACTTCACAGACCCGTCCATCAAGGCCACACTGATCGACATTGCCCTGTCCGGCGACTTTCCCTTGAGCTTCCGCAAGCAGGCCATTGCCAATCTGGCCAAGTACGCCGACCCCACCATCCTTGCACAGGTGATCCCGCTCCTTGAAGATCCCCTGAACTACGGCCTGTTCAGCGACATCGCGGAGCTTACCGCGGCTCTACTGCCCGGACCTGACGGCCGGGAGCGCATCCGCCGGGCCGCATTCAGGGCGGCCAAATCGTGGCAGAGCCTGCAGTGAGGCACCCGATCCATGTTTGGCTGCACCGCTTTCTGTTCCTGCTGGCGCTGGCCGTGGTCTTTCCCACGGACTTGTTGGGTCAACGGGCCCAGGCAGGCGACACGGTCGCCACCATCCCCAGCAGGACCACCCGGCGCATCACCTACAAGGATTTCTTCGATATGCAGACCACGCTGGAGGATTTGCGCCGGGAGATGAACCGCCTTAGAGTGGACGTGGAGGCCTACCGCAGCCGGGAGTTGACGCCCGAAGTCTACCGCACCATCCTGAGACGCTTGAGCCCCCCTCCGCTGACGCACGAGGTGGTCCTCACCAACGGCACCATCGTACGCGGCAACATCATTGCCGAGAATATCGATGAGCTCACCATCGAAACGACCCTGGGCAACCTGATGCTGAACAAATCCCACGTCCGCTCCATCCAGGATATCCGCGAGCTCAAGCCCAAGTTTGATTTCCTGGGCGACGCCCGGGAGGAAATTCATGACGACCACCGCATCTACACCGGCCAGGTCAAGAATGCGGGGGTGAGCCGGGGGGATTTCGTCCGGGTGGTATTCCGGCTGTGGAACGCGAAAACCGAACTGGTGGCGGAGGACTCGTCCTTCGTGGTGGGCACCGACTGGGCCTATCTGTCAGGCGTATATTCAGACAGCGCCGTGGAGGCGGGACTCACGGGCGACTATCGTGTCAAGGTCAAGACAGACAAGGACAGTGCCGTGAGCTATATTACCCGGGAAATATACTGGGACCAGATGAACTGACGTTACTGTCGCGAGGCGGCACGCCCTAGATAAGGAACTCGCTATGGGCACTATACCACAGGACCGGGATCGAACCTTTGTTCCCTTTTCCGCCAGCCTGCAGGCCCGCATCAAAGCGGGAGAGAGGACCCCGGGCCAGATAGAAGACTACCGCAAGTTCCTCGCCGAGGTGGAGGCGAAGTTCATGCGCCACCCGGTGATCACCTCCAACAGCTACTGCCAGTGGTTTGCCCAGGGCGCTATTCCCAGGGATCACCTGCGCCACTTCATTGCCCAGTTCTCGGTTTTCTCCAATCTGTTCCTCATCGCCCAGTTGAAAAAAACCATCAATTCCGGCACCCTGCAGTCCATGCGCGCCTCCAAGGAAATTCTCGCCAATGAGATCGGCGTGATCTTCCACAAGGCGGGGCGTGGAAACGGCAAGAGCGACGACGCCATGTCCGAGGAAGAAAAAGATCTCTCCGGCGACCCGGCGCTGGTTTCCACCGAGGGCACCGTGGACGGCGGCACCTTCCGTTTCAGGGCCAGCCACTTCGAATGGCTCCTGCGCATCGGAGAGCAGCTGGGGCTGGGCTTCGCCGACATGGGCAAGCGGCGCCACGGAACCTCAGCGACCCTATTCTTCTGCGACGAGCTGGAGCGCATATACGGCAGTGAAGATCTCAGCGTGGCCGAAGGGGCCAGTTTTGCCGTCGAGAATTGGGCCGCCGCAGGTTTCTGGAAGCAGCTGGTGCAGGGGCTCAAAGCCTTCAAGCAGGAGCAGCTCCCCTCACTGTCGCTATCGTTTTTCACCTGGCACGATAAGGTGGAGGATCAGCACGCCGCCCATACGCACGACGAGCTGGAGGAGGTGTTCTTCGAGGACTGGTTTGACCGCGAAAAGTTTCTCGCCGGCGGCCAGGAGATGCTGGCAGGGGTGGCGGCCTTCTGGATCGGGCTGGACGCCGACCGCAAGCAATCAGCGGTGGTCTAGGCCGGCAGCCGCTACTTTAGCAGCAGCACTCTCCGCGTAGCGGCGGCCTCACCCGACTCAAGCCTGACCAGGTAGACGCCGCTCCCCACCGGCTGGCCCCACCGGTCGGCACCATCCCATTGCAGCTGATGGGTCCCTGCCGGTTGCCAATCGTCCATCAGCAAAACGACCTCCCGGCCCTCGAGAGTGTAAACGGCCAGCCGCACCCTGGTCGCAATGGGAAGCGTATACCGCAGGGTGGTAACCGGATTGAAAGGGTTGGGAAAGTTCTGTTCGAGGACGAAACCTTGGGGCAGGCCGCCGGCGGCAGCGGCAATATTGACCGTGCCCTCCGGCGTGGCCGATACTTCATTGGAAATGTTGCTCTCGTTGCCACCGCTGTCCACGGCTGTTACGTGGGAGTAATAGGTAATGCCATTGGTAAGTCCGGTCAGGCTCACGGTGGTATCTGTAGCACTGGAGGTAGAGTCCACCAGCTTAGCCGGGCTGGTCACGGTATCGCCGTAGACCCGGTACAGGGCAAAGTCGGTGGCCGTGCTCTGCCGCCAGGTCAGGGTGACTTCGCCATTGCCGGCCTCGACCATCAGTCCCTCGGGCGCCGCCGGTGCCGTGTCCGCCTCCGCCACGGATCCCTCAATGGTAAAGGTCCCCGTCATGGGGGAATGGAATTGGCAATTATAAAACAGCTGATCGGGTGCGTCACCGGGGACCGTGAACTGCAAATCTCCCTGCGTAACACCATTTCCTGTAACGCCAGCGTTATACGCATTCGCCGTTCCGGTGGAACGCACGGTCTTGATCCAAAAAGGATGCCCTAGTGCTGATATATGGAAGATATAGGTCGAATCTCGTTGTAGGGTTATCGAAGGGTTGTTCTCATCGTCGATAATGTAAGAGGTGAATCCGTTGTTGATGACTTGAAATTCTGTCGCAGCATGAATTGTTAGAATCGGGATAATTAGCATCCCTAGCGTCAAAGCTATATAGGGCCGAGGCAACATTTTTGTGAACTCCTGGCAGTTAATTTTCTAAAGCCATAAAGCGCGAGAGATTCGAATTTAGCGAGACGTACCGGCGATCCAAGGAATAGCCCCGTCCGCAATAGACACTCGAATTGTTTCGCCGCTCAGGAAAGACATTAGTATCCAATTCCCCGAGACGCAATAGCTAAGCAGCGAACTGGCAGTTAGGCGAAATCTAACCGGGATATGCTAAGGCTTGCGGCGCTAGGCCTTGCCGAGGAGGGCGAGCATGATGGCATTTTGCACGTGCATGCGGTTCTCCGCCTGGTCAAAGACGATGGACGCCTCCCCGTCCAGCACCTCATCGGTCACTTCCACACCCCGCTCGGCAGGCAGGCAGTGCATGAACCAGCTCTTTTTGCCCGTGGCAGCCATGAGCTCTGCCGTCACCTGGAACCCCTCGAAGCGGGCCTGCCGCTCCGCTGCTTCCTCCTTCTGGCCCATGCTGGCCCACACGTCGGTATAGACCACGTCGGCCCCGGCCACGGCGGCGGCTGGGTCGTGGCTGATGGCCACCTGGCTCAGGCCGGCCTTCTCTGCCAGGGTAACTGTTTCAGGGTCGGGCCCATAACCCTCCGGGCAGGCGATGGTGAGACCAAAGGGGAGCCGCGCCGCAAGCCGCAGCCACGAGTGCACGATGTTGTTGCCGGCACCAATGTAGGTGATTTTCAGGTCGTTCAAATGCCCCCGGCGCTCCCGAATGGTGAACATGTCCGCCATGATCTGGCAGGGATGGTTGTAGTCGGTAAGCCCGTTGACCACCGGCACCGTGGCGTGCTCGGCCAGCTCCAGTATGTGAGCGTGGTCGAACAGCCGCGCCATGATCATATCGTTGTAGCGGCTCACCACCCGCGCCACGTCTTTTACCGCCTCGCGCCGCCCCAGACCCATATCGTCCGGCCCCAGGTAGAGGGCGTGCCCGCCCAGGCGGTAGAAGCCGGTCTCGAAGGAGATGCGCGTCCGGGCGGACGGCTTGGCGAAAATCATGGCCAGCGAGAGGCCCCGGAACGGGCGGTAGTCGTGGCCATCCCTGAAACGGGCCTTGGTGCGGGCCGCCAGGTCGAAGATATGCTCTATTTCAGCGGGAGTCAGATCGGTGATGTGGAGGAAATGCTGGGAGGTCATTCTGCTCTCCGGGGAAGCCGGTTTCCTCCGCCTAAAGGATATACCGGCTCAGATCCCGGTCCTGGGCGATGCTGGCCACCCGCTCCTGTACGAGCGCTTTCGTAATGACCAGGGCGGTCTGCTTATTTTCCGGCTGCTCGAACAGGATGTCCTCCAGCAGCGTGGTGAGGATGGTATGCAGCCGGCGAGCGCCGATGTTCTCGGTATTCATGTTCACGTCGTAGGCGACCCTGGCTATTTCGTGGATGGCCGCCTTCTCAAAGGTCAGCTTCAAACCCTCGGTTTCAAGCAGCGCAACATACTGCTTAATAAGTGCATTCCGGGGGTGGGTGAGAATCTTCACGAAGTCCTTTTGGGTGAGATCGTCCATTTCCACGCGGATGGGGAAGCGCCCCTGCAGCTCGGGAATCAGATCGGACGGCTTGGCCGAGTGAAAAGCACCGGCGGCGATGAACAGCACGTGATCGGTGCGCACCACGCCGTACTTGGTCACCACGTTGCTGCCCTCCACGATGGGCAGGATGTCGCGCTGGACCCCTTCCCGGGAGACATCTGGGCCGACGGTACTGCCGTCCCCACTGGCAATTTTGTCCAGCTCGTCGATGAAGACGATGCCCATCTGCTCAACGCGCTGAAGCGCCTCACGGATCACCTCATCCATGTCGATCAGCTTGCCGGCCTCTTCAGCAGCCAAAATCTTACGCCCCTCGGCCACCGTGGTTTTCTGGCTGCGCCGTTTCTTGGGCATGATGTTGCCCAGCATTTCCTGCAGGTTCAGGGTTACGTCGTCCATCCCAAAGGGGCCCATCACCTGGAGCATGGGGGTCTGCTCGGTTTGGGTAGTGATTTCAACCAGGCGCTGCTCGAACTCTCCCGCCGCCAGCCGCCTGCGCAGTTTTTCACGGGTGCGCTCGTGGCGGGCGCGCTCTTCCTCGGCAGGACCGCTGTTGCCGTCAGTGGCTTGTGCGCCTAACTGGCCGTCGCCAATTGGAAACAGTATCTCCAGCAGGCGCTCGTTTGCCATGACCAGCGCCCTGTCCTTCAGGTCGGCCTCCTTTTCGTGTCGCACCATGCTCACCGACACCTCCGTCAGATCCCGTACGATGCTCTCCACGTCCCGGCCAACATAACCCACCTCAGTGAATTTTGAGGCCTCCACCTTGACGAAGGGGGCGTTGGCCAGCATGGCCAGCCGCCGGGCGATTTCGGTCTTGCCCACGCCCGTAGAGCCGATCAGGATGATGTTGTTGGGCATGATCTCTTCGCGCAGATGATCCGGAACCTGTAGGCGCCGCCAGCGGTTGCGCATGGCGATGGCGACCGACTTCTTGGCGGCATCCTGACCGACGATATAACGGTCAAGTTCCCTGACGATCTGGCGCGGCGTGAGCTCTTTCATCACAGCTCGAGGATGGTAATATAATCGTTGGAGTAGATGCAGATATCGGCGGTGATCTCCAGGGCCTTCTGGACCACCACGCGGGGATTTTTCTCGCCGGACATGATGAGCGCCCGTGCCGCCGCCAGGGCATAACCACTGCCCGACCCGATGCTGATCAACTGGTCCTCAGGATCAATCACGTCCCCCGAGCCCGATAGAATGTAGCTGTGCCGCGTGTCCATCAGCGCCAGAAAGGCGTCCAGCTCCCGCAGGTATTTATCGGTCCGCCACTCTTTGGCCAGCTCCACGGCGGCCCGCTGCAGGTTCTGGCTGTACTCCTCCAGCTTGCCCTCAAATTTTTCGAACAGGGTCAGGGCATCGGCCACGGCGCCGGCAAAACCCCCTAACACTTTGTCACCGGGAAAGACCCGCACCTTTACGGCCCGGCTCTTAAGCTGCATCTCGCCCATGGTCACCTGGCCATCGCCGCCCATGGCCACCTTCCGCCCCAAGCGGACGCCCAGGATGGTGGTGGAGCGGATGGGGGTTTGGTTCATTTTAATAACGCCTGTTTTGATTGTATGTCCGCCTCAAAAACAACTGCTTCGTCGCAAATCGGATCCATTCCTTCGCGCCATTTTGCCTGTCTTTCCCATGCGGCCTCGATCTTATCGAATGCTTCGACTTCTATTGCCATTCCACGCCACACATTCACAACAATCCAAACTTTTTCCGCTTCGTCTCCGTCCATGTGCCTCTCTCCTCAGTCATAGACGATTAAGCCGATTATTCCAGCCATACACATCGGCATATTCTAGGAACGTACAGACCTCATTCAAGCCGCTTGTCCGAAATGTGGGCCGGTTTACCTGCCGTACAAAAAGTGCTCTGCGAGTGTCATTCGCAACAATACTATATCTAGGATGCTGCTGAGGAGTTGCGAGATGGATATCATTAAATCGCAAGAGTCCTGAATAGATTGGCGTGGAATGCTCCACTTCAAAAAGGGCTCTGAGTTCATTAGACCCTCGTTGAATCCAAAGAACATCTATTTCTTTTAATGTATTGCTGACTGGATCAAATCCAGTAGGGAGCGATTTGCGGCAATCGAATCGATCGGTGAGCGAATAATCAAGGCCACTACGATCACTTGGAGGAATCCAAATATCGAACTTCTTTGCAGCGCCGATTGCTCCGAGAAGGGTCTGGATTTGAGAATGGGAGAGCTCCGGTACCAATTCATTTGCTGATGAAGAGGCTAGTGTTTCAAGTGCACCCCAACCAAAATAGGCTTCAACATTAAATCTACCCTGCTTCGCGATGTACAGTTCAGTAGCATCACGATTAGGAAAGACTTGAACCTTATATTGTCCATCCGACGCAGCAGTAGCTATCTGAAATACCTCCTCAAACGCCGAGTAAGGAACCAAAAGAGGTTCAAACTGTCCCTCCCACAAAAAGCAAATATAGGACGGACGCCCTTCGAGCAAGAGTAAATCTTTTTCCCTTAGACCATAAAATGTCTTATTTATCTTGTGGAGAGCTGAATAGCGAACATACACTCGCGCCAACTCGTCGCCGATGTCGATGAGAGACCGACTGTCAGGAAGTCTTTTCAGGGGTCCAAAGCGATTCGCTAGCTCATGAATAAACCTAATTTTTATTTCGTTTCCCATTGTGCGGCGTCTAGCGCTACAGCTCCTTACGCAGCCGCGCAACGGGCAGTTTCAACTGCTCCCGGTACTTCGCCACCGTCCGCCGGGCCAGTGGGTAGCCTTGCTCGTTGAGGCGCTTCGCAAGGGATTCGTCGTTCAGCGGTTTCTGCTTCTCCTCGCCGTCAATAATCTTCTGCAGGGCAGCCTTGATGATGCGCGTGGACACCTCTTCGCCTTCATCGGTGGTCATGCCCTCGGAGAAAAAGTACTTCAACTCGAATATCTCGTGGGGCGTTTGGACATACTTGCCGTTGGTGACCCGGCTGATGGTGGAGATGTCCATGCCGATGTCATCGGCAATATCCCTCAAGACCATCGGCTTCAGGTGCCCGTGGCCCTTGCGGAAGAACTCCTCCTGCCGGGAAATGATGGCCGACATGACCCGCACCATGGTCTGTCTGCGCTGCATGACCGCCTGAATAAACCACCGCGCCGCTTCCACTTTCCGCCGCGCGAACTGACGGGTTTCCAAGTCGTACGCCTTCTTATTGGCGAGCATGTGCAAATAGGTGCTGCTGATGTTCAGCCCCGGCAGGGTGCTGTCATTCAGGGTCACCAGCCAGTCGCCCTCGTCATCCTCCACCAGGATGTCCGGCACAATGTACTCGCCCACCACCACGCTGTCGCCCATGCCCGGCTTCGGATTCAGGTGGGAGATCACGTCGATGGCTGCTTGCAGCTCCTCCTCAGTGCACGACTGGGACTGCATAATGCGGGTGTAGCGTCGGTTGGCAAAATCATCAAAGTGGCGCGTCACGATGGATACGGCCAGTTCCTGCCCCGGAAGCCTTTTATCAGCTTGCACCTCCAGCTGGGCCAGGAGGCACTCCCGCAAATCCAAGGCCCCCACACCGGCTGGATTCAGGTGTAATATGTGCTGCCGGACCTTTTCCACCATTTCCTCGCTTACGCCTACCCGGTCCGCTATCAGCAGCGGTTCAACGGTCAGATAGCCCTCACTATTGATGTTGCCCAGCAGCTCGTCGGTGATTTGCATCTCGATTTCGGCCAGACCCAGATCAACCAACTGCCGCGATAGTCGCTCCATAAACTCCTCGGTGGCCACCAATTGGACCTCGAAATCCTCCTTCGAGTGGTCCTCGTAGCGGGCCACATTATAGTCCTCAGGGCTGTTGAGCAGTTCCTCCCAATCGATTTCTTCTTCATCCTCGGAATTTTCTGCCACCTCATCATTTTCGGCGGGCAACTCTTGGTCCAGCAGCTCCAGTGCGGGGTTCTGCTCCAGCTCCGCCACGATCCGTTGCTCCAGCATGAGACCGTTCAACTGCAAAATACTTGACTGCAGAATCTGCTGGGGTGACAGATGTAGCGCTAGCCGTTGCGTCTGCTGGAGGTCAGGCACGCCCTTACACCTTCCGCTTCACCAAGCTGAAGTTTTGTCCCAGGTATAGCCGCCGCGTCTCCTCGTCGGCGGCCAACTCTTCCGCCGTACCCGATTTCATGAGAGCGCCCTCGTAGAGCAGATAGGCCCGGTCGGTGATGCTCAGGGTTTCCCGGACGTTGTGGTCAGTGATGAGCACACCGATACCCCGCTCCCGAAGCTGCAATACGATGCGCTGTATTTCTTCCACTGCGATGGGGTCAATCCCGGCAAACGGCTCGTCCAGCAGCATGAAGCTGGGCTCCGTTACCAGGCTGCGGGCGATTTCTGTGCGACGCCGTTCGCCCCCGGACAACGTCGCCGCGCTGCTCCCGCGGATATGATCAATATGGAGCTCGCTCAGCAACCTCTCCAGACGCTCACTCTGCTCATCGGCGCTCAGGTCGTTCACCTCCAAAACCAGGCGCAGGTTCTCCTCCACGGTCAGGCGAGCAAAAACCGACGGCTCCTGTGATAGATAGCCCAATCCACGCCGGGCGCGCAGGTACATGGGCATGGTCGTAATATCATCGTCGTCAAGACTGACCCTCCCTGCACTGGGACGGATCATCCCCGTCAGCAGGTAAAAGGTGGTGGTCTTGCCGGCGCCATTGGGTCCCAGCAGGCCTACAATTTCCCCCCGTCGCACCTCGATGGACACGTTGCGAACGACTTCCCGGTTGCCGTAGGTCTTGTACAGGCCGTGGCCCGACAGAACCTGCCACTCCCCGTTGGACTCAATTCTGGATGCCAAAGCCGCGCTCCACGACACCCCAGGGCCGATAGATTTTCCAATGGGTTAAGTCCACATCGGACTCGAACCCCACACCGTAAAGGGTGTCACTGTTATCGGTGGCGAACATGACCGAATCCTGGGTCGTCATCATCTCGTACTCATTGTCCCAACGCAGCGAGCGGGTCCGCAGCACCAGCCCGCTATCGGAACGGATGATTACATGGCCGAATGCGCTCATGGTGTTGGTCCGCGTATTCACATCCGCGCTGTCGGCCAGGAGCCGACTCACGTGCAACCCCTCGTCGTTGTAAAAATCGACCTGCACATTGCCGATGAGGTGGGCAATATCCGTGTTGTCATACTGGATCATCCGCTGCGAATTGGCCACCGTCATCAGGCGACCGTTTCGGGAGATGATAATGCTGCTCTCCCAGCTTTCATGATCGGGAAACATGTCCCGGGTGCTGCCCCGCTGCTGGATCACCGCACTGTCCCGGCAGCCACCCGAAACCAGCACCACTACCGGCAACCAGAGCCACAGGACGCCCGCCGAGCTCATCGGCGAATCCCCGATTTGAAAATGTCGTGAATATGGATCACCCCCACCGGCTGCCAGCTCTCCTCATCCTCCATGACGAACAGCGAGGTGATCTCAAAATCCTCCATGGTGGCCAGGGCGCTCACCGCCAGGTCGCGGCGCAAAATCCGCTTGGGCTCCCGGTTCATGACGGCTTCGGCCGGCAGGTCCAGCAGGTGATTACCCCCTTCCAGGCCCCTGCGCAGGTCGCCATCCGTAATGCAGCCCACCAGATGGCCGTCAGCATCCACCACGCCGGTGATCCCCAATCCCTTTTCACTGATGACAAAAATAGCCTGACGCATGACGGTATCGAGGCTGACCAGGGGAAGTTTCTCTGGGCCGTGCATCAGGGATTCCACGGTGGTGAGCAATTTTTTCCCCAGCGTGCCACCGGGGTGGTAAAGGGCAAAGTCTTCAGGTTTAAAATCCCGCAGCTCCAGCAGGGCCACGGCCAGGGCGTCGCCCATTGCCATCGCTGCGGCCGTACTGCTGGTGGGGGCCAGTTCAAGGGGTCCCGCCTCGCGCTCCACGCTGGCATCCAGCCAGACGTCCGCCTTGGTCGCAAGGGTGGAATCGGGCCGCCCCACGATGGCGACGATGGGGATGCCCAACACCTCTACCGTCGGCAGCATCCGCAGTATGTCCTCGGTTTCACCACTGTTGGAGACGATCAGCAGGAGGTCCGACACACCCAGCATTCCCAGATCGCCGTGCAGGCTTTCGCTGGGATGGATGTAGAGAGCTGGCGTGCCGGTACTTGTCAGGGTGGCCGCAATCTTGCGGGAAATCTGACCCGACTTGCCCATGCCGGTCACCACGACCCGTCCCTCGCACCGGTAGATGAGGTTCACGGCTTCCTCAAACATGGGCCCCAGCCGGTCGGCCAGGGCGCCCACCGCCGCCGCCTCCTGAAGGATAACGTCGCGCCCAATGGCCAACACGTCGCGCTTCGATTTCCTAGCCAATCCTCTTAGCCTCGTGTATTTGGGTCCGCAGCCCCGCCAGCACTTCATCATAACGACCCTGGTGCCTCAGGATCCATTCCACCACCTCCAGCACGACACCCTGCCCACCTGAGCGCTCGGTAATGTAATCCGCCGATGCCTTCACCAGTGGATGGGCATTGGGCACGCTGATAGCCACGCCCACCCGCTCCAGTACCGGCAGGTCAACCAGGCCATCCCCCACATAGGCCACCTCTCCGTCGCTGAAACCATATTTGTCCAGCAGCTCCTCCAGGGGCTGCAGTTTGTTCAGGTAGCCTTGGTAAACGTCCTTGATGCCTAGCTGTGCCGCACGCGCCGTGGTGGCCTCGGAATGACGCCCCGATATCAGGGCCAGGGTAAGGTTGGCCTGGCGGGCCAGGGCGCAGCCGACGCCGTCCTCCACGGTAAAGCGCTTCAGCTCCAGATTATTCGGTCCCAGGTAGATCGTGCTGTCAGTGAGGATACCGTCCACATCCAGGAAGAGGGCCTTCACCCGGCCGACACGCTCGCGCAGTCCGTCAGTTGCGATGGCGCACCTCCAGATAGGTATTGCGGAATGCGAGCAGATCCGTCACCAGGCTCTCGAAGCGATCGAACGGCCACTGCGTGGCGGCATCGCTCTGGGCATGGTCGGGATCGTCGTGCACTTCCATAAAAATGCCGTCACAACCCGCCGCCACCGCCGCCCGGGCCACCGTTGGGATAAATTCACGGAGTCCGCCGGTCTGGCCGTTCAGTGCTCCCGGTAGCTGCGCCGAATGCGTGGCATCGAATATGACCGGCACCCCCGCGCTCTGCATGATGGGTATCGCCCGCATGTCCGCCACCAGGTTCTGATAGCCAAAGCTGGCGCCGCGCTCAGTCACCGCGAAACTCTCGCATCCTCCGGCCTTCAGCTTCGCAACGACGTGCTCTATCTCCCACGGTGACAGAAACTGCCCCTTCTTCACATTCACCGTTAAGCCCGTCCGGGCGGCGGCCAACAGCATGTCGGTCTGCCGGCTGAGGAAGGCGGGAATCTGGATCACGTCAACGGAACCGATCAGCCGCTCAGGCTGATCTACTGCGTGCACATCGGTGAGCAGCGGCAGGCCCGTCTCATCCCGGATACGCCTGAAGATGGGCAAGGCCTGGTCCAGCCCCAGGCCCCGGTACGACTCACCCGATGTGCGATTGGCCTTGTCAAAGCTGGTCTTGAAGATCAGCGCCAGCCCCAGCCGGTCGCGGACCTCGGCCAGCAGCTGCGCCATATGCAGCACGTGCTCCTCCGACTCCATTACGCAGGGGCCGGCAATGATGGGGAAGGTACCCTCGCCGATGGTGGTGGGACCGAACCTCATGGCCCGTTGTGCAGCCGGTAGTCCACTGCCGCCTTGATGAACTCACGAAACAGCGGGTGCGCCCGTACCAACCGGCTCTTCAGCTCCGGGTGGAACTGCCCCGCCACGAACCAGGGGTGATCGGGCAGCTCGATAATTTCCACCAGGTCCAGCTCCGGGTTGACCCCGCTGAATATCATCCCGCCCGCTTCCAATCGCTGCCGGTAGGCGTTGTTCACCTCGAACCGATGCCGGTGCCGCTCGCTGATCCGCCGTCGACGGTAGGCGGCGTGGGTCCTGGTGCCCGGCTGCACATCGCAGGCATAAGCCCCCAGCCGCATCGTCCCGCCCTTGTTCTCCACACCCTGCTGGCTGTCCAGGAGCGCCACCACCGGATGGGGGGTAGCGGAATTGAACTCGGTGCTGTCAGCACCTTCCAGCTTGCAGACATCCCGGGCGAAGTCAATGACGGCGCACTGCAACCCCAGGCAGATGCCGAGAAACGGTACCTTATGTTCACGGGCATAGCGGGAAGTCATGACTTTTCCCTCGATGCCCCGGTCGCCGAATCCGCCGGGTATCAGCAGGCCATGCACATCCTTGAACGTGCTCAGCCGGCTGGGCTTCTTGTGCAGCCATTCAGTGTCCACCCACTTCACCTGCACCCGGGCATCGTTTTCCACGCCCGCATGGATAAAAGCCTCCAGAATACTCTTGTAGGCATCCGGCAGGGCGTTGTACTTCCCGCAAATGGCGATGGTCACTTCGTGCTTGGGCCGCTTGAAGCGGGCCATAAATTCCCGTAGGAAGGAGGACGATTCGTCAGCCACCTTCAGCCCCAGCTTCCAGGCCACTTCCCGGTCCAGGTTCTGCTCGTGAAGAACCAGCGGTATTTCGTAGATGCTGTCCACGTCCGGCGATTCAAATACATGCTCGGGCAGTACGTTGCAAAAGAGTGCGATTTTGGCACGGGTTTCGGTTGTGAGGTGATGGTCGTCCATGGTCCTGCAGACCACGATGTCGGGCTGCAGACCTATTTCTCTGAGGCGCTGCACGCTGTGCTGGGTGGGCTTGGTCTTCAGCTCCTGGCTCTTGCCGATGTAGGGCACCAGCGTCAGGTGCATGATCAGGTAGTTTTCCCGCCCCACTTCCAGACACAGCTGGCGGATAGCCTCCAGAAACGGCTGTCCCTCGATGTCGCCCACGGTGCCCCCCACTTCGCTGATGACCACGTCGTATTTCCGCCGCGGGTTCACCATGCCGATGCGCCGCTTGATCTCATCGGTAATGTGCGGGATGACCTGCACCGTTTGCCCCAGATAATCGCCCTTGCGTTCCCGGTTCAGCACCTCCCAGTACACCTGGCCCGTGGTCGTGTTGTTCAGCACTGACATGTCGATATCGATAAAGCGCTCGTAATGCCCCAGATCCAGGTCGGTCTCCGAACCGTCATCCAACACGAACACTTCGCCATGTTGATACGGATTCATCGTACCGGGGTCCACGTTCAGATAGGGGTCGAGCTTTTGAATCGTGACCTTCACGCCCCGCGACTTGAGCAGGTAACCCAGAGAGGCCGACAGGATGCCCTTGCCCAGCCCGGATATGACCCCGCCCAGGACAAATATATGTTTGACCGGCGGCCGCTCTTTAGCCATGCCACTCAGCCAGGATTTCGTCCAGGTCCGCAGGTGTATCAATGCTCTTGCCGGCCACCTCCAGCGTTACCAGGCCGATGGCAGTGCCCAATTCCAGCGCCCGCAGCTGCTCCAGGTGCAACTCCCGCTCGCCGGGACTCGTGGGTTGGGCGGCAAACTGTTGCAGGAACTCGCTGCGGTAGGCATACAGACCCACGTGCCGGAGCAGTTCCCCCGTGGGCAACGGCGACGGCAGCTCCCGGAAGAACGCCACGGCCAGCCCCCCCCTGCCCACCACCTTTACCACGTTGGGATCGGCCTCGTCCTCGGGGGCCATGAGCGTCGAACCCACCGTCCCCATGAGCAGCTCCGGGTGGGCCTGCATGTGGCCCACCAATGCATCCACCGTAGCGGGGTCCAGCTGCGGCTCGTCCCCTTGGATGTTGACGATGAGTTCGGCAGAGACCTGGCGCGCGGCCTCGGCCACTCGATCCGTCCCGCTCTGGTGTTCGGCACCGGTGAGCACGACCCGGTCCCCCAGCCGCGCGCAGGTCTCCGCTACCAGCGGCGAATCGGTTGCGATGATCACCTCATCCAGTAATGCGCTCCGGCTGGCCCGCTCATACACGTGGTGCACCATGGGGACACCGTGAATGGGGACCAGAACTTTACCCGGGAACCGGGTGGAGGCGTAGCGGGCAGGGATAATGCCGGCGACGCTCATGGGCCGGACTTGATGATCCGGGGAACCAGGAAGAACTCGCCGTCGGTGGCTCGTTTCTCAGGGGCGCCCTCCTCCGTCCGCGGAGCATTGGCCAGCACCTTGTCCCGCTCCAGAGACGGCGCCGGCCGGTCGGGCCGGGAAACGTTCGTTAAATCCAGGACGTTGGACAGCGGTTCAACGCCTGCCAGGTCAACCTGCTCCAGCGATTGGGCGTGCGCCAGAATGGCGTTGATCTGCTTCGTATAGGTGTCCAGCTGCGCAACGTCAAGTCGCAGTTTCGCCAGTTGCGCGATCTTTTGGATTTCTTGCGGTGAAACGGTCTGTTTAGCGGACATTTGTCGACGGGGTACAAGAATCGTGCCACGCCAAGTTACAAGGGGCCATGAGGGAATACAAGGAGATTGGGGCACCCCCCGGTCCCGCCGAAAGCTGCCCGATTTACTCGTACCGCAGGGCCTCGATGGGGTCCAGCTTGGAGGCTTTGTTGGCCGGAAACAGGCCGAAAAAGATACCGATAACGGAGCAGTAGCCCACGGCAGCCACCATGGCCCAAAGCGGTACGCGCACCGCCATGTGCAGCACGGGCGAAAGACCCGCCGCGGTGAGCACAGCAAGCACAATGCCCACGGCGGCCCCCAACTCCGACAACAGCACCGCCTCGATGAGGAACTGCACCCGTATGTCACGCCGCGTGGCCCCCACAGCCTTGCGGGTGCCGATCTCGCGCGTCCGCTCCATCACCGATACCAGCATGATATTCATGATTCCGATGCCCGCCACCAGCAATGAGATAGCGGCGATGCCAATCGCGGCGATGCGGATATAGCCGGTGAAGGTCATCATGGTGCCCATGAGCGATTCGGCGGTGATCAATTCGAAATCGTTCTCCTCACCCAGGGGAACCTTGCGCCTCACCCGCAGCAGGGCCACGACCTCGTCGGCGGCTTGATCCACGCTCTGGGCATCCCAGGCCCGGACGATGAGCGCGGTGGTGCTCATGCCCCGCTGTGATGAGGTGAATACCTTCTGGTAGGCGGTAATGGGAATGATCACAATCTCATCGGGCGACTCGCCAAAAGTAACTGAGGCCTGGTCCAGCACCCCCGCCACCACGAAGCCCTGGTTGCCCACCAGAATGCGCTGGTCAACCGGGTCCCGATAAGGGAACAGTTCCGCCGCCACGTCGCGCCCGAGAACCGCCACCTGCCGCGAATGCGTCACATCATCGTCGGTAATGAAGCGGCCGCTGGCCAGGTCCACCGATTCCGTGGTCAGGTATTCAGCCATGGTGCCGATAACGCGCACGTCGGGTGCCGTTTTCTTGTCCTTGTATTTGATCGTCTGGATCCGCCGCTCGATCACCGCAGTGGCCGCCTGAACGCTGGGGCTGGTGGCCTGCAGGTACAGGGCGTCCTCGTAGCTGAAATCCTTGCGCCGGGCGTATCGCCACCAACGCTGCCCCACCATCACGGCCGGGAATTTCTGAATCACGAACGACTCCGACCCCAGCCCGCTGAGCTGCTCCTGCATGGCGTTGTCGAAGCCCTTGACCACCCCCTGCATGCTGGTAATGGCCCACACGCCGATCACGACGCCCAGCAGGGTCAGGCTCGAACGCAGCTTGTTGCTCACAATGGCTCGCAAGGCAATCTGGATAAACTCGAGCATTATTCGTACCGCAGCGCCTCAATGGGGTCCAGGCGGGCGGCCTTGTTGGCCGGCCACAGCCCGAACACCAGCCCCGTCACAAAGACGACGCCCACACCCAGCGCGCCCCACGTGGGGGGAATCCGGGCCGCCAGCGGAGTCGCCCGGTCAATGAACATGGCCGTCCCGGAGGCCAGCAGGAAACCCACCACCACCCCCACGGCCGATACCGTCATGCTTTCCACCAGAAATTGCCACCGGATGGTGCTGCGCCGGGCGCCCAGGCTTTTGCGCAAACCGATCTCCATCGTGCGTTCGGTTACGGTCACCAGCATGATATTCATCACCCCCACCCCGCCCACAATCAGCGCGATGCTGCCGATGCCGATGGCCACCATCCAGAGTATCCGCGTGGCGTTATCGTACAGGTCCTGCAGGGTGCTCTGTTGGTTGATGGCGAAGTCATTGGGCTGGCCGGGCCGCAGCTGACGGTAGCGCCGCATGATCCCTTCCACCTCCTCCTTGGCCTCATCCACCAGTGCCGGGTCGGACGCCTTCAGGGCAATGGAGATGTTGCGCCAGCGGCGCCCAAACATTTTGAGCAGGGTCTCGGCCGGGATGTAGATCATGTTGTCGAGGTTGCGCCCCAGCATTTGGCCCCGCTTCTCCAGCACCCCGATGACCAGGAATCGCCGGCCGTTGAGGCTCACTTTCTTGCCCACGGGGTTCTCGTTGGGGAACAGGTTCTCCCGCACCGCCGCTCCGATCACGGCGACGGCTTTCTTGTGCCGTGTGTCCACCCGCGATATGAAGCGCCCCTCCACCACCTCATCGCCGGAGATCACCGCCATGTCTTCGTGCACCCCGAGGGCGGCCACCGATTCAAGACTCCGCCCCTTGTATTTCACGGTCGCACGCTGAAATATCCGCGGGCTGGCGTGGCTCACGTACTCGGCGCGGGCGGCGATGTATTCCACCGCATCCAGGTCCAGGTTGCGGCGCTGGCGCGCGAGGATCCAGGCATCCCGTCCCTGAAACCAGGCCCGCTTGTCCACGTAGAGCACGTCCGAGCCCAGGGCCGATATCTGATTGGCAAACGACGAATTGAGCCCCTCGATGATGGCCATCACGACGCCCACCGTGAAGATGCCGATGGCGATGCCCAGCGTGGTGAGCAGGGTCCGGAATTTGTGCGCCCACAGCGCCGACCCCGCTACCCGCAGGATTTCGATCATGCCGGCACCGTCTGGCCGTTCACGGTGCGTTCATCCAGGGCCACCTCACCGTCCAGAATGTGAATCACCCGGTGCGCCCGGGCGGCAATATGTGATTCGTGGGTGACCAGAATGATCGTGTTGCCCTGGCGCTGCAGGCCGTCCAGCAGGTCCATAATCTCCTCGCCCGTGGTGGAGTCCAGGTTGCCGGTCGGTTCGTCCGCCAGAATAATGGCCGGGTTGGTCACCAGGGCGCGGGCGATGGCAACCCGCTGCCGCTGGCCTCCGCTGAGCTCACTGGGTTTGTGGTCCGCACGGTCTGAGAGTCCCACCAGCTCCAGCGCTTCAGCTGCGCGCTCCAGGCGTGCTCGCCTGGGCATACCGGCGTAGATCAGCGGCAGCTCCACGTTGCGCAGGGCCGAGGTGCGCGGCAGGAGGTTGAAGGTCTGGAAGACGAAGCCAATCTTCCGGTTGCGAATTTGCGCCAGTTGATTGTCATCCATCCGCTCAATCTTGTCGCCCGCTATATCACAGACCACTTCGCCCTCAAACTCATAGCGGCCGGCCGTGGGCGTGTCCAGGCAGCCGATAATATTCATCAGGGTCGACTTGCCCGAGCCGGAGGGCCCCATGATCGAGATGTATTCACTGGCCGCGATGTTGAGGGTGATGCCTCGCAGGGCATGCACCTGCTCCTTGCCCATGCTGTAAATCTTGGTGACCCCCTCCAGGACGATGAAGCCCTTCCGGCCGTTAGGCGGCAATTGGCCCGGCGGCAGCGCACTCATCGCGGTCTGCGCCGTGGGGAGCGGCTCTCCTTGCGGGTAATCTGGCTCCCCGCGCGCAGCTCTTTGCTCACCGCGCGATAATTACCCACTACAATCTCTTCCCCCTCGGACAGCCCCGTCAGAATCTCGTAATGCGTGTCGGATGAAATGCCCAGTTTGACCTGCCGCTGCTCCACGATTTCGATCTCGGGCTTGCCCAACAGTCTCCTCAGGAAGCCCCCGGCGGTTCCAGTCGAATCCTTCACCACCACGAAGACCACTTCCACCGGCTCGGGCCGCTCGAACCCAAAACCCCGGTCGCCACGCCCGGGCGGCCCGCCCCCTGGCCGGCCCTGTTCGCCGCCGCGCCGTCCGCGCCTTCGCCCCCGGCCGGGAGGACCGTTGGAACTCTGCCGCCCACCGATGCCGTCGCCGTTGGCCAACTCCCCCGGAGGGGGTATCTCCGGCACACGGGCCGTCAGCGCCTGGATGGGCACCGCCACCACCGCTTCGTGCAGGGCGGTCGTGATCGTGGCCGTCGCCGACATACCGGGCCGAATGCGTGGATCTATCATGCGGGACTCGCCGGCCACGTCCAGGGTCACCACGACCTCGAAACTGGTGGCCTGCTCCTGTGTGCCTTGCCCCTGCACCACCGCGCTGTGGGCAATCTTGGAAACCCGGCCCAGGAATACGGTGTCCTGAATGGCGTCCAGTTCGATCTGCACCAGGTCAAGGATCTCGATATCCACCACGTCGGTTTCATCCACTTCCACCACCACCTCCATGGAAGAGAGGTCGGAAATAATCAGCAGGACGTCCGCCTGAAAAGTGGAGCCCAGGGCCATCTCGCCTAGCTCCTTGTTGAGCTTGGTGACCACGCCGCCCTCCGGCGCGAGCAATACTGTTTTGTCCAGGTCGTCACGGGCCTGCTGCAGGGTCGCCGTGGCCTGGTCTACCAGGCTCAGAGACGACTCCAATGAGGCCTCCAGCGCTTCCATCTCCTGCAGGCTGATCAGCTGTTTCTCGTAGAGCTGTCGCCCCCGTTCCCGCTCTGCGGTAATTTTCCTCAGTCCCGCTCGCGCCGACCGCAAGCCGGACTTGGCTCGGCTATGCGCCGCCTCATACCGCAGCCGGTCCAGCACCACCAGGGTGTCCCCCGCCTGAACGTCATCGCCCTCGTCAATGCGCAGCTCCATGATCTGTGCGCTCACCGTCGATGAAATCTCCGTTTCGAAGACCGGCCGGATTTTCCCGGCAGCCGTCACCGTCTGCACCACACGCTGGCTGCGGACCTCGCCAACCTGCACCGCCACGGGGCTGCGCTGGCGGGGCTCGTCGCCCAGCTCACCCTCATTGTCGCCACTGCCCTTCAGCAGTAGAATCAGCAGCAGGGCAACCACCGCCGATCCGATCAGCGCCTGCTTGCGGTTGATTTTCCTGAAGCTGAAATTCTTCAGGCTGATCGTCCTAGAGCCGATTTTCATCTATCCTCACCGGTGGGAGACGCCCATGAGCGCCTGCAGCTGTGCCTCCGCGATTTTGATATCGTAAGTCGTGCGTACCAGCGTGCTGCGGGCAGTGATGAGCGAAACCTGGGCGTCCAGCAGGTTCAAAATGGAGATGGCCCCCAGATTGTACTGCACCTCGGCCAGCCGCACGTCCGCCTCCGCAGAGGCCAGTACCTCCTGGTTGATCGGATAGATATTATGCAACGATTTTAGGCTGGAAAAGGTATTCTCCAGCTGCCGCTTCAGCTCTCGCTCCTGCGCCTCCAGGCGCTCCTCCTCCGCCAGGGCCAGATATCTCAAGCGACTGTACTGCGACGAGTTCCGCAGCCCGGTAAACAACGGCAGCGATACGCTTAGCCGTGCGGCTGTGCTTCTGATGTCCTGGGGAAAAGTGAAAACTTCACCCGCCACGGCACTACTGGCGTTGAGGGTATAGCTCACGCTCAGTGATGGCAGCAGCAGCCCCCGCTGTTGCTTGGCGCTGAGCCAGCTGCTTTCAACGGCCAGGCGGCTCCTCTCAAGGGTTGGGTTGTCCCTCAGCAGTAACGTCAGGGCCGCCTCCCGGTCCGGCAGCGGCTCGAGCGAAACGCTCTCCTGCACCAGGTTTAGGGCCCTCGAGGGCTCCTGCCCCAGGGTTACATTCACGCTGGTGCGGGCCGTGGCCAATGCTTGCATCGCCCGGTGCAGGTCGGCCGCCCGCTGCCCCGTGCTGACCCTGGCTTTGAGCAGGTCGGTCTGCTTGACTGCCTGCAGCCGGTAGCGCTCCTCCACCAGCTCCAACTGCTTCCGGCTCAGGGCCAGCGCCTCTTCCGACACCCCCAGCAACTTCAGGCGGGACAGGTAGTTGTAATAGGCCTGCTTAATGGCCAGCACCCCCTGCTGCCGGGCCTCGGTCAGGGTCCATTCTGCGCTGGCCTGGGCGTTCGCCCCGCTGGCGGCGCGATACCATGCCGCGGCACCGTCAAAAAGGGTTTGCGACAGGATCAGTTGGTTGCCAAAAGGCTGCGGCTCCACATTGCTGCCGGTGAGCGGGTCAATGAAAGCCTGCCCCGGGTCAAGGTCCTGTTGGTAGGTCAGCCTCAGTGAGGGCGCCAACCCGGAGTAGGATCCCCTGCGGTCAGCCTTCGCCGCGCTCAGGTTCCGCTGCGCAATGCGTATGCCGCTGCTGTTATCCAGCCCCAGATCAATGAGTTGTTCAAGGGTGAGGCCGGGCATCCCCTGGGCAGTCAGCCAGCCGCCTCCCAGCGTGATGAACAGGCCCAGCTGTCTAGATAACTTCATGGTGCACCTTGTAGATTACTGCATTCAATGCCAGGGCGGACGCTTGGATCCTCCGCCAACCGCTGCTCGTCATGGCAGCCGGCCACCCAGATAGACGGCCTTGGCGCCGGGAAAGTTGCCTGTGATCTTCGCCCAGCTGCCCCGCTGAGACAAGCACGCAACAACCTGACTCGGCGCCACAAAATTATGATCGCCCCGAGAGGCCATAGGTTAGGATACGGGCAGGTTTTTGCGGTAGGCGAAGAAGGTTAGGCCGAATAGCCCTCCCGCCACCAACACCGAGACCAACGTCCGCAGGCTGAAAACATACTCGGAGAATGAACCAAACAGAACCACGGGCTCCCCGGCCGCCAGATCTTGTGGGTGCCCGCCCTGCCACTGGTCAACGAGGACATCGCCCAGCACGCTGAAGTTCGCGGTCAGCTCCCGCAACAGCGCGTTGTCGCCCACCAGGAAGCGCCACAGCAACCCCAGCAGCAACGGCACGCCCACACCCACCAGCACCGGGCGGCTGCGGGTTACCGTCGAAACCAGCAGGAAGTAGGCCGCCACGGGCAACAGCCAGGCCAGCTGCAGAATGTGAAACACGGCCCAATCCAAAATGAGGTCCCCAATGTTCACCTGGGAGGGCGAAAATCCAAATTTTGCCATCATTTGGGCCGAACCCGATGGAAACGTCAGGTGGCCCTCCAGCACCCAAAACACACCCAGCAGGTACGACAGAGCCAGTATGCCCACCGTCCCCATCAGCAGCTTGGATGAGAGCAGCGCCACGTCGCCAACGGGCATGCCCCGGTGGAAGAAGGTGCTGCCGTCACTCCGTTCTTTGTACACCGCATCGCTCAGGTAGTAGAGGCCTACCACCAGCAGGATCAGGTTGATGAAGGAGACCCCCGTCCGGAGCATGTGGGCCCACCCGAACAGCAGGATCTGGGCTTGGCTGACCCCAATCACGTTCCCTGGCTCGAACCAACTGAAGTCGATGTCGATCCCCCCCTCATCAAGTTCCTCCTGCAACTCCTCCTGCCAGGCTTCGTTATCCCGTCCCGAGATCAGCCGGTCACCCCCCTCGCGGAGTGCCACTGCCGCTCCGATCAGCCCGATCACATACAGCACCAGTACGATGGCAATGACCGTGCGCCACTCCCGCCATTCCCGCTGCAAAAGGGCCCGGTACGCGCTCATGCTACACCCCCCATCAGGGCCACGAAGACGTCGGCCACCGAGGGCACCTGCACCTCACCCAGCGGCTCCAGCGTGGCGCGGTCGACGTCGCGCAGCAGAAAGACCTTGCGACCGAACAGCTCTGATTCGGTGAGCGGGCCGAGCCGGCGAACCTCATCGGCCTTCTCGGCAGAAACAGTCAGCTGCGCGAAGGTCTCTTTCAAGTCGTCCATGCTGGTGTACAGGATGATCCTGCCCTTGTCGAGGAAAATGACATCGCTCAGGATATGCTCCACCTCCTCCACCTGGTGTGTGGAAATAAGGATGGTTTTGTCTCCGTCGAAGTAGTCTTGCAGCACCGATGAATACAGCCGCTTGCGAAACAGGATGTCAAGGCCGTGGCTGGGTTCATCGAGTAACAGCAGCCGCGTCTCGGTGGCCAGGACCAGCGCCAGATGCAGCTGGGTCTTCATCCCCTTGGAAAGCTGCATCACCTTCTTCTTCATGGTGATATCGGTGGTGGCCAGCAGCACATTGCAGCGCGCCCGGCTGAAGTTCGGGTGCACCCGATCAACATAATCCAGCACATGCCGCACCTGCATCCACGGCGGCAGCACGGCCACATCGTGGATGACCCCCGTCATGGCCATCAAGGCTTTGCGCTGGGTTCTGGGCTCCAGCCCCAGCACGCGGATTTCCCCTTCATAGTCCATGCCTCCGCCGAGGGCCCGCAGCAGGGTGGTCTTGCCCGCGCCGTTGGGCCCTACCAGACCGACAATCCGGCCAGCAGGAATATCCAGGCTGACGTTCTGCAACGCCTGGGTGGAGCCAAACGACTTGCTTAAGTCTGCAATGTGAATAAGGGCATCCATGGACTTACTCCTCAAATTGCGCTTTGACCAGCTTCACGGCTGCCCTGCTGGATAGCCCCAGCAGTTGGGCCCGTTTCACCAGGGCGGGCAGATCGTTCCCTTTGAACCGGTCCAACTCCAGCGCCATCAGCGCTTTCCTGCCTCCGGCCTTTACAAAAATACCCACCCCCCGGCGCTTCTCAAGAATGCCCTCATCCACCAGCAGGCGGGTTGCGTTCAGCACGGTCTGCGGGTTCAGCCCCTGCTCCACCGAAATTTGCCGCACCGAGGGGATGGCCTCGCCCTCCCGCAGATCGCCGGACATGATCGCGTCCCGGATCATCTGGGCCACCTGCAGGTAGATGGGCACCTTGTTCCCAAAGGTGAGGGTCATGGGGAACCACCCTCCCCACTGCCGGGGCGTAGCAGCCGCCAGTCCATCGATGACCGGCTCGGCCCGGTTCCCAGATTGGCGGAACTGAACAGACCATACCCGCCGATAACGTTGCTGTTCGGCAGATAATTGGGGTCTGACGGCAGTCCCTCAATGTTGCCTTTGTGGTAGTCGAGGTAGGCTTGATCCATGGCAAAAATGCTTAGATTCTGCTGCCCGTAAAACCGGAGCAGGCTCCAGCCCACGATGAATTCCTCACCGTAATTGATGCTGTTGAGCGAGACCGACCTGCCCCTACGAATGCGCTGCGCAACAGAGTCGGCCGGAATCCCCTGCCACTTTATGAAGAACGCTCTCAGCTCGTCGTCGTCCGTAATCATGGTCGGCTCCTCGGCGTTTCTGGCGGTCAGGACGAGTCGCGCCATGGCCGGCGGATTGAGGGCCTCATCGGGCACGATGCGGAAGGTGAATTGGGTCGGCCGAAAGAGGGTCACGCTGTCACCATTGGCAGGCTTGTAAACGATCGTGCCGATGGAATCGCGTACCTCGCCATCCACCATGATGTCGGTGATGGCCAGCGCCGAGGGTACCGTGGTGGTGGCGGTGACCGGATCATGCCGCTCCGTAGTCACCAAAATGCTGTAGGTGAGCCCAGCCTGAATAAGCAACGTCGGGTGGTACCACAGTCCCGGCGCCTCGCGGTAGGCCAGCAGGGCATAGCTGGAATCACCCTCGGTCAGCGTCACCGTGGCACCGTCCAGGGTTACTGACAGGTCATTATAAGGCTCGGTAATGTCGGCGCTGCGGTGCAGCCTGATTGTAGCGGTGAGCGCTGAGGAATCGATAAGCGTTCCGGCGATGAGGGTGCCGTTCAGCACAATCTTCTCGCGGTAGGACTGGTCCGGCGGCAGTCCGTTGATCCAGTCGCAGCCGGAACCCCCCAGCGTCATCAGCACCAGTCCAACGACGGGAACGGCCCGTTTTATCACCACGGCTGCCCTCAAAACGATAGCCTGATGCCCAGCGAGGGGATGATGGGGAACATTTTCAGCTCGCTCTTCACCGCCGCCTTGCCCGTCACGAGTTCGTCGGTGTCCCAGAAAACGTAGAGCACGTTCCGGTGGTTATAGATGTTGATGATGTTGATGTACAGCTCCCCTGCCAGGCGCTTGCCGCTCAGGCGACGTGTCAGGCTCAGGTCCAGGCGGTGGTAGGCCGGCAGGCGCGCGTTGTTCCGCGTCCCGGGGAGGGTCTCAATCGTGAGGTCGTCCTCCAGCCCCGGCTCATAATACAAGTAGGTGCCCAGCATGCGGGTGTAGGGATAGCCCATCCCCACCTGAAAAGTGGAGCTCAGACCCCATTTGGGCGTCAGGCTCCAGCTGGCTGAGGTCTTGAACTCGTGCCGCCGGTCCCAGTTGGCCCAGTATTTCGGCTCGCCCTCAATCTGCTTCACCACCCACGACAGGGTGTAACCCAGGTAGCCCGTCAGTCGGCCCCGCGTTTTGCGGGCAAACAGCTCCCCACCCCAGGCCACCGCATCGGTGGACCGGAAGTTCTCACCCACCGTGCTGCCAAAACCGGGCTCATCGAAACTTGCCCGGGTGTCGCGGAACACCTGCAGGTTGTACATGGTCTTGGCGTAGCCCTCGATGGAGAAATAGGTCCCCCTGCCCTGATACTCATAGCCCAGGATCAACTGGTCCGAATACTGCTGCGGTGTGGACCCATCCTGCGCCAGCCAGTAGTTGATCACCTGCAGGTTGAACTCGTCATTGACCGTAAAAATGTATTGGTAGTAGCGCCCCAGCGAAAGGTTCAGCGCGGACGAGGTGTTGAGCAGATATTTGGCCGACAGGCGGGGCGCCAGGGTCACCTTTTCCCGGGCCAGATCGTAATAGTTCAGGCGCAGACCATAGCGCAGGACCCACCGGTGAAAGTTCCACTTGTCATCATAGTAAATGGCCGTCTGCAGCGGCGCCTGGTTGAGCAGCGCGGTCGTATCGCTCCCGAAAGTCGCCAGATAGTGAATATCCATGGCTTTGGTCTCAAAGCCGAACTTGATGGATCGCTGGTCGCTGCTGAAATAGGTCAGGTCACCCTTCGCGGACACGTCGCGTATCCGGTTGTGAAACTCGGCGGCGCCGCTGCCTCCGAAAGCGAAATTGGTCTCAAACCGCGAGTCCGCCAGCATGAACGTGGAGATGAGCCGGGTGCTGAACAGGTGGCGCCAGCGGGTGCTCACCGTCTGGTTGCCCCAGTTGATCTGGGCCAGGATTTCGGGCCAGTCGAGGTTGTCGGTGCCGCTGTACAGACTCACCGACACCCGGTCATTCACGCCAAAATTCTGGTACAGATTGCCTTGCAGGTCGTAGAAGTAGTAGGGCAGCTCAAAATCGATGACAGCGGCGCTGTTGAGCGCCTTCAGCACCTGGTCCAAATAGGTCCGCCGGCCAGTGAGCAACCACCCGCCGCTGCCCAGCGGCCCCTCGATAAGCGCCTTGGCAGCCACCAGGCTGATCTCGGCGCTCCCCGCCATCTGCTTGGAATTGCCGTCCTTGCTGTGAATGTCCAGCACGCTGGAGAGTCGGCCGCCATACTCCGCCGGATAGGCCCCCTTCAACAGCTCCGCCTCCCGCAGACCCTCCGTGATAAACGTGGAAAACAGACCCCCCAGGTGGGAGGGATTGTAAACGGTGATACCGTCAAACAGGATCAGGTTCTGGTCGCTGTTGCCGCCGCGCACAATCAGGCCGCTGGAAAATTCCGACTGCGCCCGCACACCCGGCAGCAGCTGGATCGCACGGAACAGGTCCACCTCCCCCAGCTGCGGCAATGACCGCAGACTTATCGGATTGAGCGTAACACTGCTCACCGTGATATCGCGCTGAAACTTCTCCCTGTCCGCGGTCACCTCCACCGTCTCGCCCTCTAGGCTTTTGGGCACCAGCTCCACATTGTGGCGATAGACCTGTCCGCTGCTCACGGCGATCTCAACGTCGAGGGTTGCGTAACCCAGATAGCTCACCTGCAGCACGTGGCTGCCCGGTGCCAGGTTGCTCAAAACGTAGTAGCCGTCCAGGTTGGCTGCCGTGCCCTGGTGGGTGCCCTGCAGCACGACATTGGCGCCGGTGAGCGCCTCCCCCGACTCGGCATCAGTGACAAAGCCCGAAATGCTGGCCGCCTGCTGGCCCCCCAGCAGGGTGGCAAATACAACGCTGAGGAGAGCGAATCTCACGTTAATGGCGGGGTGCAGAATCGGGTGCTCATGGGTTTAGCAAACCTTGCATTGTGCGCTTTATTGCACTACTGTTCTACAAGAGTATAACACCATAACAGTACCGGGGCAAGCAAAAATTTCGGCCGGCTCCGCTGCGCGTGCCATTGCGGCTAGGATGGCGTGGAGAGTATCTCGTCCTTGATTTCCCGCAGGTAGGCCAGTGCCGCCTCCCGGGTGTTGGGGATGCGGTCATCCAGGATGGCCGACTCGATGGCGCGCTTGAGCCGGCCCACCAGCGGACCGGGCTCCAGAGCGCACTCCACCATGATCTCGTCCCCCCGTACCGGTGACTGAAACGCCCGCATCTCGTCGCGCAACGTCACATCCCCCATCAACTGCTCCACCCGCTCGAAGTTGCCCAGGTAGCGTTTCTGCAGAGCGGCTTGCTTGGTGGTGATATCGGCGCGGCACAGAATCATCAGGTCGTCCACGTCGTCGCCGGCCTCGTGCATCACCCGCCGTACCGCACTGTCGGTGACCCCCTCCTTGGCCAGGGCAATGGGCCGCAGGTGCAGCCGGGTCAGTTTCATCAGATAGTTGCGCAGTTCGTTGGACAACCGCATGCGGCGGGCCACCTCCTCCAGCATTCTGCGCCCTACCTCCTCGTGGTGATGAAAGGTCCAGCCGCTCTGGGCATGATAGCGCTTGGTCATGGGTTTGCCGATGTCGTGCACCAGGCCCGCAAAGCGCAGGGCGGTCTTCCCGCTCGCGGCGGCGGCGTTGTCAACCACCTGCAGCGTGTGGGTAAAGACGTCCTTGTGGCCGCGGCCATCCCGCACTTCCACGCCGGACAGGACATCGAGCTCGGGGAAGACGTAGGCCAGCAGGCCCGTCTCCTTGAGAATAAAAAAACCGGTGCTGGGTCTGTTGGCGGACAGCAGCTTCATGATCTCGCCGGTGATGCGCTCCCGGCTGATAATGCTGATGCGCTCCTTGTTGCGCGCAATGCTCGCCAGGCCGTCGGCCACCACCTCAAACTCCAGCTGCGCGGCGAACCGCGCCGCACGGAGCATGCGCAGCGGGTCGTCTCTGAAGGTCGTGTCCGGGTCAAGGGGCGTGCGCAGGATGCCCTTGCGCATGTCCTGAATGCCGGTGTATGGGTCGAGCAGGTCGCCGAAACTCTCCCTGCCCAGCGAGGCGGCCAGGGCGTTGACGGTGAAGTCCCGCCGGGACAGGTCCGTCTCTACGTCACCGGCAGTGATGCTCGGCTTCCGCGAATCGGGCTGGTAGATCTCGCTGCGGGCGGTGGCCACTTCCACCTCCAGCCCCTGCATGGGGATCAGCGCCGTCCCGAACTTCGCGTACTCCACGACCTTGCCCACCCCCAGCCGCTCTGCCAGCGCATGGGCAAATGCGATCCCGTCGCCGGCAATCACCAGGTCAATGTCATGGTTCGGCCGCTGGAGAATGAGGTCCCGTACGTAGCCGCCCACAACGTAGGGGGTAAGCCCCTGCTCCTGCCCCAGCTGGCTGGCGGCCTCCAGTACGGGCTGGTGCTCTTCCCGGGAACGAATGAGGTCAGCGATATTGCTCATAGCGCGAGCAAGCTAACGGGGCGGAGGGGCACAATTCAAGGCATCCGGCCATCGCGGGGCCTGTCGCGGACCTGACTTTGTGCGTACCTTCGCCAAGACAATATACTCCGGAGAGCTGGCCAATGAGCACTACCCCACAGTTTGACATCATCACCATCGGTGGCGGAATTGGCGGCAGTGCCGCCGCCCTGCGAGCCGCCCAGAATAACATGCGGACACTGTTGGTGACCGGTTCAAAAGACGCTCACATCCGCAGCCGCTCGCAGTGGGTCATGAACGTGGACAACATGATCACCGTCCACGAAGGACTGATCAGAAACCAGCTGCTGGCCACGTTGCGCACCGGTGGCGACTCCCAGGGGGTGGCGCTCATCGAGGCCCAGCACTACCACATCCCCAACCGCCTCATCATCAAAAATACCCGGGCGCGGCTCACAAAACACTACCCGGACCAGGTCACCATACTGGACGCGGATTGCCAGGCCGTTCGGATCGTCGACGGGGGGTTCACCGTTGAGGTGGACGCCCTGACTTACCAGGCGCCCGCTGTGGTGCTGGCCACCGGCATCATGGACGAGCAGCCAAAAATCCAGATACACGACCGGCACGGCAATCTGATTGAGTCCACACGTCCCATCTATCCTTTCGCCAACCGTGAATCCGTGCTCTACTGCATCCGCTGCGAGGGTCACCTCACCCGCGCTGACGCCGTGGCCGTCTTTGGCTCCAGCGATACGGCCGCCGAGGTCGCCTTCATGCTCCACGAGCGCTACGACAACGCCGTCTATATCCTCACCAATGGCGCCGAACCCGCCCTTTCCGACGGCAACCGCACCCTCTGCGACGCCTACGGCATCGAGCTGGTCCCGCAACGCATCACCGATTTTGTGCGTGGCGACGTTGGCGAGCTGTGCGCCATTGCGTTCCATGGCCATCCCGAAATAGAGGTGCGCTTTGCCCTGGTTGTGCTGGGCACTTACCAGGTCTACAACGAGCTTGCCCGCCAGCTGGGCGTCAAACTGCTGGATGACGAACTTCCGCCCCAGCAGCGCCAGATCGCCATCGATTCCCGCGGCGAAACGTCGGTGCCCAACTTCTTTGCCGTGGGCGATGCGGCCCGGCGCACCGATGAGCCCACCATGAAGCAGATTTACACCGCCCAGGAATATGCGGTCCGCGCCGTGGACAGCATCGATTACCGACGGCGGCTCAGGATGCGCGAGCAGGCGCTGGCCGCATAGGCCGGCGGCTTTCCCTTGGGATTGAATCGCCGCGGCTCTACCTTATGTCCATGTGGAACTATGTGCCCATAGCACTGCTCGTGCTGGCGACGGCGCTCCCCGCTCAGTTTCGCGAGGTGACGACCCAAATTGACACGGAGCGGCTTAGCGTGCGCGAGCGTCAGGAGCTCCAGGGGCTGGAGGAAGCCATACGTCAGTTCTACCTGCACTCCCCGTGGGAGGATGACGTCGCCGATCTGGACATGATGTTGGATATGCAACTGGTCGTTCTCTCAACCGTCAACATCGGTAACGAGATCTACTACCAGGCTCAGATTCTGTTCAACAAGCGGCAGGACCAGGTCTACTTTGTCCGCGACGCCACCTTCCCCTATTCCGCGGGCAGGTCCATCAATTTCTCGCCCACGTTCGACCCGCTGGCCTCATTTCTGGAGTTCTACGGCTATATCATCATCGCGGCCGAACTGGACACCTATGAGGTTCTGGCCGGTACGGCCTACTACACCCGGGCTTCCAATCTGGCCGCAACGGGTGAGAATGACCCCTTCGTGGGCCGCGCCTGGTCCAGTCGGGTCAGCCTGGTGGAGCGGCTGATCTCAAACCAGGACATGCGCCGGGCCAAAGCCTACTTTTACGAGGCCCTGGGGATCGTCGCCGAAGAGCAGCCCGATGCACCCGCACTGCGGCAGGCGCTGGGCAAATTCCATACCTCGGTAAGCACGGTGGTGCGTCGCCAGGGACAGGAGCGCTATCTCTCGATTTTTCTGTCCGGCCACGCCAAGGAGACGGCCGAAATGCTCGCCCGGGCGGGCATGTGGCGGGAACTGGACGATATGCAGGTGCTCAACCCTGACAGTGACCGCATCTACCGGGACTTTCTGAAGGAAAAAGATCGCTAGCCTCAGCGCCGAGTCTGCCGGCTAGCCCCCTGGCTACAGCCGAACCTCAGCCCCCAGCGCCTGTCTCACATCCCGCGCCGGTAGGTAGACCTCGTCGGCCTCAGCCCAAATGGCGGCCAGGCGGCGGAGCGGGATTTGAGCGCCATCGGCATCGGCGCCTCGCAGGATCTGATACTGCTCGTAGAGCGCGGCCGGATTGTTGGGGTACACCGCCAGCAGCTCCCTGATCGTTGCCAGGGCCGCTTCCTCATCGCCCAGCTGGCGGTAGCAGCGGGCCACGTGGCGCTGCACCATCAGCCGCTTCGGGTAGCGCGACAGCGCCGCAATATAGCCGTGGATGGCCTGGCGGTATTCGCCTCTGCTCTCCCTGATGCGGGCATTCATCAGTTCCCACGGAACGTCCACCAGCAGCTTGTACTCCTGGTAAAAGGCCTCCACCTGCTCCATCTCACGGTCTGTGATGGCCGGGTTTTCCCGGCTCAGCCGGAAGTAGATCTGCATCACATCCAACACATCGTTCCACGGGCTCGGCAGGTGGACATCCATGTCGGCCAGCAGCGCTTCGGCCGAGTCAGCCATGGTGGTGAGCGCATACAGGTTGAAGTGCTTGAGGCGCAGAACGGCGCTGCCTGCGGGCCCATACAGCTTACGCTCGGCGGGAATGGCCTGGCGAATCACCTGCATGGCCTCCTTGATGCGTCCCAGCGACTCGTAGTGGCCCGCCAGCCTGGTAAGCGCCTCCACCTCCGCCTTTACGGTCTGGGCCGCATCCGCCGCTTGCCTGGCGAGGCGCAGCGCAGCTTCGAGCGCCCCCTGCTGAAAGTGGAGGCTGGCGCGGAGCATCATCACCCGGGCCCCCTGAGGGGCCAGCAGCGCCGCCCGGTCGTATACCTGCTCGGCATCGGCCAGTCGCCCCAGTAGCTGGTAAATTTCACCCGTTTCCAGCAGGGCCTCGACGTCTCGTGGATACTGATCGCTGTAGGTTTGCAGGCTGGCCAGCGCCTCCTCAAAATGGCCCAGCGCCCCGTGTATATTGGCAATGTCCCGCAGCACCAGCTCGTCGGCCGGGTCGAGCTCCAGGATGAACTCGTACTGCCCGAGGGCCTCGACAAAATAGGCGGTTTTCCTGTAAAAATTCGCCAGGCGCCGGTGGGCAATAATGTCGTCGGGGAAAAGGGTTACGTCCAGCCGCAGGACCGCCAGGGCCTTCTCCGGTTCCCCCCGCCAGGTATAGTAAACCTCCTTGATAGCACCCTGCAGGCGCTCGGGCACTTTGTAGAGGTAGTGCATGGCTGCGTCGATGGCGTCCCCCGACTCGGTGCCCAGCAACAGGTTAGTCTGGTAGAGATAGAACTGGGCCAGCGCAAAGGTCGGGTCCGCATCTACCGCCCTCATGAGCGACCGGGCTGCCGCCGCCCAATCCCGATGAAAACTTAATTGCATCATGCCGTCGATGAAGCGGGCCAGGGCACCCGGATCATCCGACGATAGGGCCGCCACCGGCAGGTCCTGCGCCGCGTCAATCTCCCCTGGCGACACCCCCAGGTCGGCCTTCATGTCCACAGCAATCCGGTCCACAAGCTCCCCCAGATCGAAGCCGTCATAATGATGGCGGGCCAGCAGTCGCCCCCTGTCGGTCCGGTAGAGGCGGGTTTCCAGGACGAACGGGTGCAGGCCGCGGACGGCGCCATCGAGGAAGTAGGTCAGGTGCAGTTTGCGGGCAATCTCCCGTTTGAGAGCCAGCGGCGCATCACCCAGCTGCGCCCCTGACTCCATCAGGTCGGCGCTCAGTTGAAACGGCGAGCGGTTGTCAAAGTAGGCGTCCTGGATCAGGTCGAGGTAGATCGCCATGGGAATCCAGCGCCTGACCCAATCCGCCTCGCTGTCGCTGCTCTCATTCGCAAAAAAATAGAGCGCCGCCTGCTTGCGAAAACTGGCCTTGGGGATGACCCGCTCAATGCGCGCGCCGGTCTCATCCTCCGCCGTGACCACCTCGGTAATCGCCCCCAGGTCCCTGCCCGAGAACAGGATCAGTACCAGCCCGACCGTGAGCGCCAGGTTGGCCGGCAGGACCACCTTGTCCAGACGCGTCCACTGGTCAGGCCCCGGCTTGCCGTGGGTCCAGGCCAGCACTACCGCCGCCGGCAGCAGCGTGCCCAGCACCAGCAGGACCAGGTCGATGAGGTACGGGGACAGCCGGTAGCGGTCCACCAGGAAGCCCAGGAACTCCACCGCCACCCAGGACGCCCCCAGGTAGAGTCCCAGCAGCGGCAGGACCCGGCGCTCCTTCAGCGCTTGCCAAAATGTGAGTCGTCGCGGTTTGCCCATCGGGCGTAATCTAACGAGCGCCGCGCGGCATGCCTACAGGTGTCCAGCTCGCTCGCGGGCTGACTCGGCCGGCAGACAGGGTGGCAAGTGGCCAGCCCACCCGGCCGCGGCCTAGTCCTCCACGATCATGGACATGAAGTGACCCACGCCGGCCAGCGTATCGCTGGTAAAGACAGCTTCCTTGACCCGCGCTTGACCCTGTTCAGACAGCCGCGCTGACGTCAGGGCGGCGAACTTGTCGTCCAGGTCCTGCTCGGTCATGGGTTCCCGGGGATCACCTTTGGGGTACTCCCGATAGACGGAGTGCTCCTGGCCGCTGGTCGTCCTGATGGTCACCCGCGAGGGCTGTTTTTCCGGGAACAGGGCTTCAAACTCCTCGCTGGCCACCCCCTTGATCTTGTGGATGATGGTCTTCAGGCGCGGGTCCTGGAGCTGCTCTTCATCGAAACTGCGGATCGTGATTTTCCGGTCCAGGATCGCCCGGGCGATGCAGTAGGGCAGACTGTGGTCCGCCGTCTCCCGGCTTTTGGGCTCGTACTTGGCCGGGTCGAACAGAATGTCGCGCGCCCGGGCAATGGTGGTGACCCGCACCTCCTCGATATCTTCCGGCTGGATGTCGTGCTCCGTTACGGCCTGCAGGGTGGCCGCGATATGCGTGTGGGTCAGCGCCTCGGTGGGAAAGGCCTTCATGGAGCACTCCATGATCTTGAAACTGGCCCCCAAATTGTCCACCAGCGCCGGGACGTCCCAGTCCGGGCCGAACACATCCATGAAGCCCTCCTTGCCCTCGAAAATCTCCTCGGTGCCGGTGAACCCTTCCTGGGCCATGAGCGCGGCAAACACGCCCGCCTGCACCGCCAGCGGGTCCACCGTATTCTTGGTCATCGTCAGCGCCCCCGCCGTGGGTGCGCCAATGGTGTGGCTGTGGCTGCCCGAGATGCCGATGGCGTTGACCAGCTGGTCCTCGCTGAGCCGCAAGAGCTTGCCGGCCACCAGGGGCGCGGCGAACTGGGTCAGCGTGGCGTGGTGCCATTTGCGCTCCCGCACGCCGGGCTTGGCAAACTCGCACAAGCGCTGCTCGAACTCGTAGCCCAGCACGATGGCCGTCAGGGTCGCCTGCATGGTGGCCCCCGCCAGCTCGCCCACGCTCAGGGCCGCCGGAATGAGGTCTGAGGGGTGCGACGGGTCTTCGCGCCAATAGATGTCGTTGAAGTCCAGCGCCCGCACGGCAATGGCGTTGACCAGCGTGGCGTTCACGGCCGGGATGCGCTCGCCGCTCACCAGCAGGCTGGCCTCGTGGGTGCCCTCCATCTGCCGGTAGAGCCGCCGGATGATCTGCGAGTCCCGGGTGTCAAAACCCCCAAAGGCGCAGCCGATGGTGTCGTACAGGTAGCGCTTCGCCTCGCGGACGACCTCCTTGGGCAGATCGTCAAACTCCAGCGCCAGTGCGAACCGGGCCAACTGCCGGGATATGCTGGTTGCCATGCTAAACCTCTACGATGACTGTTCCATTGCTGTCAGTTGACCGATGATGGCCGCCCGCCAAAGTTATCACTGAGCAGCAGGGATAGTGCCATCCGCAGGCCGGGCAACCCCCTCCCCCCCTGCCGGTATCACGTCCACCGACGGGAGGGATGATACCGAAGTGATACCGAAGAGATACCAAAGT
>JADFSS010000007.1 GCA_022560655.1 Candidatus Neomarinimicrobiota bacterium | reverse complement strand
AGGCATACCCGAGCCACTCCCATGGTTGGCGCCGCTGTCGTAACTTATCCTATTCATGAATAGTCTCGTCTTCATCCTTCCCATCTTCCTGATCCTGTTCCTGCTATTCATTTATGTTGTGCCGGTGGGATTGTGGATCCAGGCGCTGGTCACCATCGGCTGGCGGCAGATCTCATTGATCAAGCTGGTCATCATGCGCGTCCGCCGGATACCTCCACGCCAAGTAGTGCACGGGATCATTAACCTGCACAGGGCAGGTCTGCGGCAGATCAGCTCCGAGAACCTGGAGACGCACGTGCTTGCGGGCGGCTCGCTCCCGAGGGTGGTGAACGCCATGATCGCCGCCAACAAAGCCAACATTCCGCTGGATTTCGCCACGGCCACGGCCATTGATCTGGCGGGACGGGACGTACAGGAGGCCGTGCAGACCAGCGTCTATCCCAAGGTGATCGATGTCCCCAAAACGGGCGCGATTCGAGCAGTTGCCAAGGATGGCATTCAGCTGAAGGTCCGTGCGCGTGTTACGGTGCGTACCAATATTGCGCAGCTGGTGGGCGGGGCTACGGAGGAAACCGTGATTGCCCGGGTGGGGGAAGGTATCGTCAGTGCCATTGGCTCGGCAGAAAACTACAAAGCCGTGCTGGAAAACCCGGACACGATATCGCGGGCGGTACTGGATCGCAGTCTGGACGCGGGCACGGCCTTCGCCATCCTCTCGATTGACATTGCCGATGTGGACGTGGACAAGAATGTTGGCGCCGACCTGCAGACGGAACAGGCCGAGGCGGACCTGAAAGTTGCCCAGGCCAGGGCGGAAACACGGCGGGCCATGGCGGTAGCGGCCGAACAGGAGTTTGTGGCCAAGGTCGAGGAAATGCGGGCCAAAGTGGTGGAGGCAGAGGCCGAGGTGCCCAAGGCAATGGCACAAGCGTTCAGGGAAGGCAATTTGGGCGTGATGGACTATGTGAACATGCGGAATGTTCAGGCTGACACGGAGATGCGCCGGTCTATTTCCGAGCCCGGCAAGCGGGGCACGAGCGCTCCCGGCGGACCAGAGGAACCGGAAACCAAGGAGTAGCTGCGATGTTTGACAATCCGATCTTCTGGATTGTCGCTATCTGGTGGCTGCTGTCTAGAGTATTGGGCGGCAAGGCCCGGAAAAAGCGGGCGCTGGCCCGTCAGGCAGCTCAGCGGAGCGCCTACGAGGCAGAGCAATCTGCCGTGGCAACCGACATTGCGTCCGACATTCCTGTTGAGCCGGGGCCTGAGGCACTGTCTGTCGAGCCGGAGCGGCCCGAACCGGGATTCGAAGCACCCCAGCCCTCCGCACCACCACCCTTGCTCAGGCGCGAGCCATCGCTGGAGGATTTTCTCCGCGGTCTGGGCCTAGGCAGGCAGCCTGCGCCGCAGGTTATGCAGCCGGAGTTTGATGAAGCCGAGCCGGCCGCCCAGCCTGAGCCCGAACCCGAGCCGCCCCCGGAACCGGAAAAGGTGCGCCCAAGGCGTACCGCCACGAGCGCCTATTCAGTATCGGCGGATGCCTACGAAATCGCTGACCTAGCGCCCCGCTCGCACTGGGAATACCCCCTGCTGGGGCGTAGCCTCCTAGCCGAGTTGACGCCGCTACAGCAGGCGGTGGTACTGCGAGAAGTCCTGGACGCACCCCGTGGCCTGCGCCGGGGTATCCGCTAGCTTGGCCTACAGGGCCTGGCAGAGCCTGCAGGAGGTCGAGCGCTACGCCCGTAAGCGGTACCGCCACTGGGACCAGCGCTGGCTGCACCGGCGGGAGCAGCGACTGGTGGCAAAACTTTTCGCAGATCACGGCTTGGGCGGCACCATCCTGGATGCACCCGTTGGCTACGGGCGCTTTCAGGCGCAGCTGGCCCAATTCGGCCAAGTGCATGCCTTGGACGCTAATACCTTTGCGCTCCTTTACCAGCGCTCCACGCCGGGTCTGGCGAAGTCGTCCGCTGCAGGCAGGGCCGAGGGGCTGCCGTATCGTGACGACAGTTTCGACGTGGTTTTCTCGTTGCGCCTGCTGCAGCACATCCATGAGCGGGACGAACGAATCGCTATTTTGGAGGAATACAAACGGGTGAGCCGACGCTGGGTACTGGCGTCGCTCTACCTGGACACTGCTCTGCACCGTCTGCACCGGCGCATGGTGCGGCAGCCGTCCAGGATAACCATGCTATCCCGGCGTGATCTGGAGTATGAGGCCGCCACAGCCGGGCTCGAATTGGTCCAGGTGCGGGCCGTGCTGCCGTTCCTCCACGGCCAGCGTCTCTGTCTATTTACCGTTTAGGAGTCGTCGCAGCCGCAATTTCCACTGGCGGCGGGCCAACCGCTGACGCCGGTAGCGGGCATAGCCGCCTTCCCAGTCCACTTGGGCGTCATTCCCGGCGGCATAAACCTGAAAAAATGTGTGTCGCAGCCTGCGAGAGATCTCGCTGTCGCGGGCAGCGAAGCTGAGCCGGGCCAGGTCCACCAGCCGCTGGCGGGGCGACAGCCGAGGCCTTTGGCGGGCCCGGTTGAGGTCCACGATGTGAACCAGCCCGTCACCATCCACCAGGAAATTGCCGGTGGTCAGATCCCGGTGAAAAATGCCGGCCCGGTGCATGCGAGCGATGCTCTTGGCCAGGTCGGATACCGCCTGCTCCATGAGGTCCTGTGGTGCGTCGGATTTCAGCAGGTCGCGCAAGGTCTGGTGGGGGTGGATAGCGGCAGCAACGAAAAAACTGTCGCGGATAACCCCTCGCCTCCGCTGGGCGAAGACGTAAAGGGGTTTTGGGGTGCGAACGTCCGCCTGTCGCAGGGCCTGGGCCACTTCCCAGCTCGTCCAGGCACGTCCCCGTGCAAACGGGCTCAGCGTGCCCTGCAGCCTGTTGCGCCAGCCGAACCATTTGATCACCACAGGACCCTGGCGGGCATCCAGGCGGGCCACCAGGTTAGGGTCGCGATCGTAGACTTCAACTGCCCTTCCCTCCGCCTCCGACCTGCTGGCAAGGTCATTCTTGGTCAGGGGTGGCGGAAGTGTGCCCGCGGTGCGGCTAGAGGTGGAGAGATCTAGGATTCGGGCCCCATCATGAGCGTGTCGAAGAGCCGTTGGAGTTGGCGGTTCAAATCATCCAGTGTTCCGTTGTTGTCAATGATGTGATCGGCTTGTGCACGGCGCTCCTCATCGGTCAATTGCAGAGTAGCCCGCCGCCGTAAGTCGTTCTCCGTGAGGTTCCCCCTGGCCAGGGCCCGCTGAAAGCGTAGGGCTTCGTCGGCCACCACCACGAGTGTCAGGTCCAGCCCCAGCTCCATGTGGGCCTCAAAGAGCAGGGGCACATCCAGCACATACAGGGCCACCCCCTCCCTGCGAGCAGTCGCAATCCCACGGTCAGAGGCAGCAATAACCTGCGGATGAATGATGGCGTTGAGGCGTTGCTGGGCCTCGGGGGTGGCAAAACTGGCGGCGGCCAGACGGTGGACATCGATGGCGCCCGTATCGTTGAGCACGGCTTCGCCGAAGGCAGCTTGCACTGCGCGGCTAACATCCCTATCGTTCATCAGGATCTGTTTGGCCTCCACATCGGCGTCGAACAGACGGGCTCCGCGGTCGGCAAAGAAGCGTGCGGCTGTGGATTTGCCTGAGCCGATGCCCCCTGTGATACCCAGCGTCAACATATTGCGGCGGGCGGTCTGTCTGCTGCCGGCATGGGGCGCGTCTGCTTCAGAGCGTCAGGATGGCTCCGGCAAAACCGCCAGAATCTGCTGAAAGACCTCGCCTGCTGAGCCCTCCCCATTCACCTCGGCGATCAGCCCAGTAGGCCGGTAATATGAGAGCAGTGGCAGGGTCTGCTGGCGGTAAGTTATCAACCGCTTCCTAATGGTCGCGGGCTTGTCATCGTCTCGTTGGACCAGCTCTTTGCCGCCGCATCGATCGCAGACCCCCATGATCTGAGGTGGCTGAATCACCAGATTGTAGACGGCGCCACATTGGGTGCAGGTGCGGCGGGCGGTGAGGCGGTGAAGGAGCACATCCTCCTTGACGTCAATGACGATAATGGCATTCAGGGCCACGGCCAGACGCTCCAGGATGACGCCGAGCCCCATCCCCTGCGGCACCGTGCGGGGAAACCCGTCCAAGATGAATCCGTTGGCGGCTTCGTCGTCGCTGAGTCTGGTTTTGACCATGTCCAGGATGATGTCATCGGGGATAAGTTTTCCCTCCGCCAGCGTTTTCTGGGTCTGCCTGCCCAGGTCAGTACCGTCGCGGATGTGGTCCCGGAGCATGTCGCCGGTAGAAACCTGCGGGACGCTGAAGTGCTCTGAAATGAGTCGTGACTGGGTGCCCTTGCCCACACCGGGAGGCCCCATAAGGATCAGACGCACTGCTAGATAAGGATCCCGGCGAGGGAGGCGGTGAGCCAGGAGGCCAGTGCTCCGCCGAGCATGGCTTTGAATACAATTTTGGCCAGATCCTTTCGGCGGGAGGGGGCAATGCCGCCAATGCCGCCGAGTTGAATACCGATGGAGGCGAAGTTGGCAAAGCCGCAGAGCGCATAGCTGGCGATGATGGCGGCGCGATCGGAGATGGCATTTTCGGCACGTAGCGCGCCTAGGTCGCCGTAAGCGATGAGCTCGGTGAGCACCAGTTTTTCGCCCATAAGCGTCCCCAGCATGTGCGCGTCACTCCAGGGTACTCCCATCGTCCATGCCAGCGGACTGAATATGTAGCCTAATATCCCCTGAAGCGTGAGGCCGTCAAGTCCCAGCACCCCGCCGGCAAGTCCCAGCACCCCGTTAATCAGGGCCACCATAGCCACGAAAGCGATGAGCATGGCCCCCACATTGGCAGCCAGCTTGAGCCCATCGGTGGCGCCCCGTGCCAATGCCTCCATGGCGTTATCATCCACTTTTTTCACACTGATTTTCAACTCCCCGAGGGTCTGGGGTTTCTCGGTCTCAGGATAGATGATCTTCGCCATGACCAAGGCCGCCGGGGCACTCATGATCGACGCGGCCATAAGGTGGCCGGCAATACCGGGGACATCGGGCAGCATTTTCACATAGATGGCCATGACCCCACCGGCAACGGTGGCATAGCCGCCGACCATTACGGCGGTGAGCTCCGAGCGGGTCATGCCCTCTATGAACGGGCGAACCATGAGTGGCGCCTCCGTCTGTCCCACGAAGATATTGGCGGAGACACTCAGCGTCTCGGCGCCGCTGGTGCCCATGGTCCTCTGCATGATCCGGGCGATACCCTTAATGGCTCGCTGCATGATACCGAGATGGTACATCAGGGCCATGAGCGACGAGAAGAAGATGATGGTGGGCAGCACCCGGAAGGCAAAATTCAGCAGGGGCGCCTCGACGACCCCGCCACTGAAGGACTTGAACAGAAAGTCGCTCCCAGCATCGGAGTAGGCCAGCAGCTGACGGATCAACTTATCCACGAGACTGAAGAAAGGCTGGCCGATGGGCGACTTCAAAATGAACAGGGCAAAGATCAGCTGCAGCCCGAGACCCCAGCCCACCAGGCGCAGATTGATGGCCTTGCGGTTGTTGGACATGGCCAGGGCCAGGCCCAGCAAGACGAACATTCCGATGATGCCGGTAAAGCGTCCCATTAGTCCTCCGGTGGCTCGAAGCAGCTGCGGCAGCGGGCCTCGTAAATATCGGTCTCGCCGATGAGGATCTGGCGGTTGTCCTGGGTCAGCCGCTGGGTGAAGTTGGCCGGTTCTCCGCAGCGCATGCAGATAGCCAGGGTTTTGGTGACGTATTCCGCTTCTGCCATGAGTTGGGGGATAGCGCCAAAGGGCTGCCCGCGGAAGTCCTTGTCAAGGCCCGCCACAACGACCCGCTTGCCCTGCTCCGCCAGATTTTTGACCACCGCCACAATGTCGTCGGTAAAAAACTGGGCCTCATCCACGCCGATGACGTCGGCCTCATGGGCATGCCGCAGGATTTCGTCAGCGGTATCCACCGGGGTTGAAGGTATGCGCAGCTGGCTATGGCTGACGATCTCGTCGGCGCTGTAGCGGTCATCCATCCTGGGCTTGAATATGGCCACGGACTGCCGGGCGATTTGGGCCCGTCGGAGTCGCCGGATAAGCTCCTCGCTTTTACCGCTGAACATGCTGCCGCTGATGAGCTCGATCCAACCGCCATGCCCGGCGGGTCCGTGCTCGGCAGGGCCATGTTGGGCGCGGCGGGTCATGGAGCAATAACTTTACCGGTTGGCATGCCCTCACCCAGCAGGGCGAGAATTTTGGTGGTGAGAATGTCAATGGCCACACGATTTTGGCCGCCCTCGGGAATGATGATATCTGCGTAGCGTTTGGTGGGCTCCACAAACTGGGCATGCATGGGGCGCACAGTCTTGTAATATTGATCAACTACCGATTCAAAGGAGCGGTTCCGTGTTTTGACGTCTCGCATCATCCGGCGGATGAAGCGCACATCAGCTGCGGTCTCGACGTAGATCTTGATATCCATGAGCTCGCGTACGTCCGGGTCGGTGAGAACGAGGATGCCTTCCAGAATGATAACGCGATGTCCGCTGATGTGGCGAGTCTCGGGCTTGCGCGAGTGGGCAGTGTAGTCGTAGATGGGCACGTCCACCGATTTGCCCTTCAGCAGCGCCTTCAGGTCCTGGCGCATGCGTTTGAAGTCCACCGAATCAGGGTGGTCAAAGTTAATGCGGGCCCGTTCAGCGGGCTGCAGGTGGCTCAGATCGTGATAGTAGGCGTCCTGTTCCAGCGCTACGACCTCCTCGCGGCCCAGCTCTTTCATGAGGGCCTCGGTAATGGAGGTCTTGCCAGACCCGGTTCCACCGGCGATGCCCAGAAGAATGGCCCTGGACTCAGGTCTGCTCGAAATCAAAAGGATTGGGCAACAGTTGGGAAGTTGTGAACTGGGCGCTGGAAGTATCTTCGTCGCCGACGACGTGAATGGGAATCTCGCCGCACTGTTCGTGGATCACCTGCCGGCAGGCACCACAGGGTGTGGCGCCGTCGCGGGAGACCACCGCCAGGGCCTGGAAGGTATGTTCACCAGCGGCAAGGGCGGCAAAAATGGCCACGCGCTCAGCGCAGATCGTGGTGGAAAATGCGCCGGATTCCACATTGCACCCCAGATGGATGGAGCCACCAGCTGTAAGAACGGCAGCCCCCACTGGGTAGCCACTGTACGGCGCCCGTGCCCGCTCCCGGGCAGTGCGTGCCTGCCGAATCAGCTCCTGTAAATCAATCATGCTTAAATGTAAATTTACGGCCCAGACGGGTGATTCCCATGTAGGAAAAACCGGCCAGAAATCCGCCAATATGACCGAACCAGGCAACGCCGCCCGACGCTGGGTCACTCAAGCTGCCCAGCCCCGAGATGGCCTGCATCAGGAACCAGAAGCCTAGTACCACCGCCGCCGGCAGTCGGATGGTGGTCACGAAAAAGACGAGGAACACCAGCACATGAACGCGTGCCTTGGGATAGCGCACCAGGTAGCCTCCCAGTACGCCGGCGATGGCCCCGCTGGCGCCTACTACAACTACCTGACTCTCGGGGAGGACAGCCGCCTGCAGCAGGCCGGAGGCCAAGGCTGCCAACAGATAAAACAGCGCAAACTGCCGGTGCCCGAGAGCTCCCTCAACGTTATCTGCGAAGACGTAAAGGAACAGCATGTTGCCGATGATGTGAAACCATCCGCCGTGGAGAAAGGTGGAGGTGATGATGGTTAGAGCACCGGGCAGGAGCTGCACGTCCATCAAAGAGCTTGCGTTCAAATGGATATAGATTTCACTAAGGAGCTCTTGGTTGTAAGCGAGGATTGAGAGCGTATCGCCACCCCACAAGTGAGCCGGAATGATGCCGTAGCGTAGAGCAAAGGCATGCTGGGCGATGGGGCCGGGCAGTAGCGATTGATAGAGGAATATCAGCACATTCACCACCAGTATGCCATACGTGACATAGGGCACCAATATCTGCGGGTTATCGTCGCGGTAGGGAAAAAACATTACTGGATGAAGAACTCGATTGCGTGAGTGGCGGTGTTGCCCAGCTGATCCGTAGCGGTTACGACCATGTGATGCCGACCGGGTGACAGCGGCCTGGGCGGCACGTAAGTGACTAGGTTTCGCAACGTATTATATTCAAATATGCGGGGCATGCCATCCAGTGTGAGCGAAATGGCCGTCTCGTCGGCGATGCCCGTCACGGTATCTTCGACATTGATGCGAATGCGTTGCAGGTCGGCCCGCCTGTATGTGGCGCCTGCATCCGGCTCGCGGAACTGGATGTGGGGAGGGTCGTTTTCCTCCAGCAGGGCAAAAATTTCGCCACTTGAACTGAGGGTGCGATAGGTGCGGGAGGCTACCAGCTCAGCACGTGTGTGCGAGCCAGCAGGGTCCATGAACTCCCAGCCGTCTTCAGCGTCCAGATAAAAAATGCCGGCATGCTCTGGCAGGAGGCGGTTACCAGGGACGGTGAACTGCAGGCGCATGGGGCCCTTGAACGGCCGGGTGAACGGCTCCACAGCGATAGGCAGCACCACCATGCGAGCGCCCCGGGGTGGCTTCACATCCGCCTGGGACAACCACACGAATGTGCTGTCGTAAAATGTGCCGGGCCGGAAATCCACAACAAAGTTCCCTCCCGGGTCGGCCAGCTGGCCCCGCTCCGTGGGAATTGCCACCTTGCTGACAGTGGGCATGCGTACCTCGTAGGGTGGGCTTAGATCGACGCGGACGATGACCTCCTCCAGTCCTTCCAATTGGGCAAGGTGGAAAGTGGGGGACAGATAAGCCACGGGGCTTACCATGCGGGTTGCATACCGGTGGACTCCTCTATTGGTCCGCAGGAGCATCTCCGGTGCGGTGGGCAGGTAGAGGTCGCTGGTAATTTGGAATATGACGCCGCTGTCCAGGTGCTGGGTCTGGAGTGTAAACTGGCGCTGCCGGGCCAGATCCTCGCTTGCCATGAGGCTTACGTGGACCGGTTCCAGCCGGGCGCCCCAGCGGTCGACGCCGACGATCTGTACGATCCGACCGGTGCTTGCCCGGCCGGGCACGACAAACCGCTGCCGCCGCTTCAATGGCTGGCTGAGGCTGTGGCTGAACCTCTCCAGCTGCTCCCCGCGCTTGTTGAAGATGAACGCGTGATAGGCCCGCAGGGGTGTGCTGGCGTCCAATGTGACCACCCACCCTTTGTCACGGCGCGACCAGGCTGCCGCCGCCTTGAGCCGGGTGGGTGGGGTGTAGGCCAGGACACCGGTGAGGGTGGCAACGTTGTACACTTTGTCCCAGATCTTAACGGTGAATCGGTGATAGCCCGGGGACAGCTCCATGATACCCCGGGAGTTCTCGCGGACAAACGAAAGTGAGTCGCTGTGGGGGCTTGTAAAGAGCCGGTGGAAGTCGGCCCGGCTGCTGCGCCATTGGCTGTGGTCCCGCTCCAGTTCCACCAGGGGGCCCTCCGCAAACCGAAAACGGTCAAACTGGACGCTGTAGTGCCGGGCGCCATCCACAGTGAGGCTCAGCCCGTATACGGTGGGTTGATATCTCGACTGGGGCAATCGGTCGTGGGCTTCTACAGCCAGTCCAAAGGGACCGTTCACGGCAATGGTGTCACGGATAACATAACGCCGGGGCCGCACTCTGCGTGCGGTGAGCACTGTAGGGAGGGGGCTGCCGTGGGCCACCGTTTCGGTCCCGAGGGGGATTACGGCTAGGGAGACGAACTCCGGCGGGACATCATCATCAAACTCGAACCCATTGACCAGGGGGTTAAGAGGACGGTTACGGGCATCGCGCAGTTCGAAATGCAAGTGCGGCCCGGAAATGGTGCCGGTGTCACCAGTATAGCCGATGAGGTCACCTCGCCTGACGGGATTTTCGGTGCGCTGGAAACGCAGGTCCAGGGCATACGTCCCCTGCCGTTCCTGCAGGAATCTAACCTGCTGCTCCAGCCGCCGGGAAAACTTCTGCAGGTGGGCATATACTCCTACACGCCGGTCTTTGAGTCGCACGTAGAGCACCTTGCCATAGCCGTTAACGCCAACCAGCAGCCGTTCCACGTAGCCGTCCTCAATAGCGTAGACCTCGTAGCCCGTGATGCCCTTGGTGGATATGTCCAGGCCGGCGTGGTAGCGGCGGTGACGCATAGCACCAAAGGTGGCTGTGATGCGGTCGCTGGCCTCGGTGGGCCAGTGGTAGGTCTGTCCACCAGCGGTAGTGGCCAGCAATAATAGACCCAGTAAGGTGAGCCGGTGAATCTGAGGCATTGGTTTCACGGAGCGGAAAGTTAAAACAGAGCCGCCTCCCCGGTTGGGATAATCTGGAGTGAGGCATGTGCGTCGCCTTGGGCTGCTGTGATCGCTTTCCATGTGCATGCCGGTGTGCTGAGAGGTAAATTAGGCGGCCCGCCTGACCAGCACCACCATGATAATGACCACCCGATTTCGACTCTACAAGGCCTTGGGCTATATTACGTCGGCACCGCGGGGGATTGAGTTTTCTCTCCGGCAGCCCCAACCCAGGAACCTGCTGTTCATGTTCCCTTTGCAAAAGGAACACATTGAGGCCAGCAGATTCCTCTTCAAGAAGCTCATGCAGCACGTGAAGCGCGACCTGATCCGTGTGGCTGTGGCAGATACCTTTCGAGACGACCTGAGTGGCCCCAGAGAAGTAGTCTTTTACTATCCCCTGCTGCAGCAAAGTCCGCCCGTGTTTGATCTGGATGTAATGCTGGCCCGCTTCCGCCGTGAGACCTTCGAGGCGGTGGTTAATCTGGAGCCTGAACTTAACGTCCAATTAGCCAGGGTTATCAGCGTGATTGAAACACCGCGACGCATCGGATTTGCAGGCCCATTTGCTGACACACTTTACAACATCCAAATTCATCCACGATCCAACGGTCGGCTGAGGAAATCATACGCCCAGATGCTCAAATTGTGTGATTTGGGTTAACCGGGCCGCTCACCAACCCGCTGCTGCCGCTATCCAAAAAGGGCCCAATTAATGATCTACGTTTTCGAGGATCAACAGGCCTTGAACCTGGAACCGCTCACGCTGACGCGGGCCACGTTCGAGCTGCGCTGCGGCGCGGTGACCCATCTGGAGCGCATCCGGCGGGTGGTGGGAGACCAGCCTCTGGCGCTGGTAGTGCGCCCGCAGCTGGCAGCGGTGGTGCAGGAGCGCTATCCCGACCTCAAAGTCAACCCTGACCCAATTGGCGTTGGCCTGTGGATGAACGGGGCCGCCCTGTGGGACTTGGCCGCACTCAAGCAGCTAAGTGCGAATCTGGGCGCTGTGGGAGTCGAGGGGCGCATGACCGGAGGCAACCTCACTGCCGGTGAATCGCAGGCGTTATACGAGAGTTTGCGCTCCGGTGGCGGCGAGAGCCCCGGCCCCGTCAAGGCTGGCGGTCCTCGGCTAATGGGCTACCTGTGGGACCACATCGCGGCCACGGGTGAGCAGCTCAGCGTAGATTTTGGCCTGTGGTACCGCAGCAGCCCCATCCCTGTGCCACCAGGCGTGAAAGTGCTGGGAAACGGCGGGGTCTTTCTTGGCAAAGGAGTAACTCTCGACCCTTTCACCGTGCTGGACACGCGGAATGGCCCCGTCATCATCGAGGAGAACACCGCCGTCGCCTCACACGTGGTCATCGCCGGGCCCAGCTACCTGGGAGCCGGGTGCCAGGTCAAGCCGGGCAGCATCCTTGCTGAGGTGATCCTGGGGCCTGTGTGTAAGGTGGGAGGCCAGGTGGAGGAGACCATCATGCAGGGCTATAGCAACAAGCAGCACGACGGCTTTCTGGGTCACGCCTACCTTGGATCGTGGGTAAACTTAGGTGCCGGCACCACAATTAGCGACCTCAAGAACAACTACAGTGAAGTGAAGGTGAACGTGAACGGAAAGTTGGTGAACACAGGCTCCCTCCTCGTGGGTCTCTTTATGGGCGATCACGCCAAGAGCGCTATCGGCACTCTGTTCTACACTGGCACTCGGGTAGGTGTTGCGGCCAACGTGTTCGGTGAGTCCTTGCCCCCTAAGGTGGTACCGTCATTTGCCTGGGGGTGCGACGGCGGACAGCGCTATGACCTGGAGAATTGCCTGACCACAATGGAGCTGGTAAAGGGTCGTCGCGATGAGCCTTTCACCGATGCGGAGCGGGAGCTGTGGAGGGGACTGTACGAGGGGGCGGATTAAGTGGTATGCTCTCGTCCGCCGTTGACTCCGGGCCGAGCGGGCCCCTGATTATCCGCACTAGGGCGAGGCCGTCGCCACCGGGGGGAACCTTTGCCTCCCGTCTGTCGGTATAAAGGGTGTCGTCTGCCCGAAATCAGGCCATCCTCATCAAAGCACTGTTCCAGGGTGCGGCATCAATTGGGGCAGATCATACGGAACCCGGACCGTTTTGCCAGGCGGCTTGCGGCCTATCTCAACGAGCGCATGAAGCACGATTTCGGGCGCTGACGCCCGGCACTGCCCGACGGTTTAGAGGCTGGAAAAAGGGCTTGATGAAATGGAGCCTCTCGCTTACATTCAGCGGCATTTTAGAGGAGGTTTTAGATGAAGATCGAGGGGATCGTCTGCCCGCAATGCAACGAACCTCTTCAGGAACAGGAACTGGCAAAATCTCTGGTATGCCCCCGCTGCCGGACCAATCTGAAAGACCGGAAATACCTTGATTTCGTTGAGTTCCTCATGGCTCAGGGGATCGTTACGGATATGGACTTTTTCGATCAGTCCCTGTACGGTGGCGACGTGGTTTATGAGCCCGGCATCGAAGAACTGGACGAAACCGATCCAAACGAATTTGAGCGCATCGACCAGCATATTCAGAACCTGGATGAAGACGTTGATTTGAATGAGACCACCACCGACGAGCATGAGTTTCGTCAGTGGGAGGGCCTCGAAGACGACTGGGAAGAATTTAACCGGCGGCAGAACGCTGATGGCGAGGGCTGATCGGACAGCCCTTTGAGGCACAGCGAGGGAGAAGGACATTATGGACACTGAGGGCAAAACCAAGACCAAGCAGATTCAGATCGAGCTGGATGAAAAGGTGGGAGCGGGCGAATACGCCAACCTGGCCATCGTCACCCATTCCCCGGCCGAGTTTATTATCGATTTCAGCCAGATAATGCCGGGGATGCCCAAAGCACGGGTGCGGTCGCGCATTATCATGACACCGCTGCACGTCAAGTCATTTGCCGCTGCCCTGACGGACAATATCAAGAAGTTCGAAGCCCGCTTTGGTGAGATCAGGGTGTCGCAGAACGATGGGGCCGGGGAAATCACATTCGAGCTGCCCACCGACACACTCCCTAACTGATCACCGGTGCCCGCTCCGGTATGACGACAATAGGTGACTAAGCTAGATTGAGGCCTGGAGCCGGAGCATGGCGGTGCGGCCCAAGGCAGGCCCGCCAATGATTTCCACGTGCCGATTATCCAGCAAGTTGGTGATGCTCATCATGGCGGCCAGATGGGGGCTGAACTGATAGCTACCGTGCAGGTCGAGTATCCCGTACGCCTTGATCTGTCCGAAGTATATTCCTGAGGCCCAGAAAAAGCTGTCCACATAGCGGTAGCCGAGAGAGACCGACGCCTTTTCGCTCGGGGGATTATACTGGAGCTTGAGGCCGGCCTTGTGCCGCGGCGCATTAATGGGGTCGTTGGCGCCTGTAATAGGGTTGCGGAAATCTGAAATACTCAGGAAGGAGTAGTTCAGGTCCAAAGTCACGCTGCGGCTGATAAACCACGACAGGCTCATGTCCAGGCCCCACATGTCCGTTTCGCCGTAATTGGCGTAGCCCACGACGATGGGGGTGGTGAGGCCCGGCGTGGTGTCCAGGGCGGCAATGCCCACCAGATAGGCGTCGTTGGTCCAGTTCCTGCGGGCCTCCTCCAGGTCTTGCTCATCGACGATGTGATCCGGATCCGTGTTCACCACGCCGTCACCGTCGTAGTCAGTGGTTAGCAAGGTTTTGTTCACGATGACCGGTGTAATGAAGGTGATGGCGCTGACGAAAGAATTGTAGTGGCTGCGGAAGATATCCAGTGTGCCGTAGAGAGTGCGGCCCAGTTGGCCCTTGTAGCCCACCTCCAGCGTGGTGACAATTTCCGGGCCGATCTCAGGTAGATTGGGCACCCTGGACTTGAAGTAGCCCTCTACACGCGGGTCGGCGGACAGGTAGAAGGCCAGGTGCTGGCTGGTGTCCATGCAGGTGTAGTGGAAATTCTTCACATCCAGATAGTGAATATTGCCATTCTCACAGCGCGGGAAGGAGTAGCCCCCTGCTGCACCCCGGGCAAAGACCCGGAACACCGACGCCCGGGTCACGAATAGATCGAGGAAGAGGGCCTGGTTGGAAGGGGTGTTATAGGCACGGGCCCAGGTCAGCCGGAAATTCTGGCGATCGGCAGGTTTGAACACCAGCCCGAATTTGGGCGAGATTTGCGTACCGTCCGCCTGGTCCGGATTTAACCGCCAGTTGAGGGGGCTGTAGTTGTAGCTGTCATTGTTGAATGCCACCAGGTCGGTGAGGCGGTCGTGGACATCGAAGCGTGTGGCCTGGATGAAGTCCACCTTCTCCGAGAGCGCCCAATTGAGTTGGTAGTACAGCCCCAGCTCGTTGACCACGAAGCGGTTGTCTTCCTCTGTCTCGTCGATGCCCTCATCCACCAAGCCGTCGCCATCGTTGTCCAGGCCATCCGCGATAGCACCATGCACGGTGTCCGGCCCCTCGGCGGCTGACCAGGAAATGAAAAACTCGCCGGGATCGTAGCGCAGGTTCTCGTTGGCATCATTAAACGTAAAGGGGGAGCCGGCCTCGCCGTTGCCATTGTTGTCCTGGTTGTCAAAGAGCTGGTCGTCGGAGAGGATGGTGCCGCGGGTATCGGGCAGAGTGAGGAAATAGTCGCTCCCCCAGACAAAGCGAAGACGCTGGCCAAGGAACTCCATGGAGTGCTGGAACTGACCACTGAACTTCCGGGAGCGGTCGAAAACGACCCCGCCAGTGGCAAGGTTACGGGTGGGATGGCTGGGCGGCCCCGAGAAGCTGGTATTGAGATAGGCCTGCATGAAAAGATTCTTGTAGCGCAGCCGCCCCTGGTAGTAGCGGTAAATCCAGCCGTCGGCCAGGAAACGGGCGATTCCGGTGATATTGATGTTGCGGGCCCAGGCGTAGCCGTGGGAAAAACTGGCGTGTAAGTCGGGATTGGGATCGTAGTCGGCGCGCACATCGTAGCGGTAGTTCTGCACGTCAAACACGGGAAAATCGTCGATGCCATCATTGTTGGCATCCCGTAACCAGCGCCTCAGATGGCCAAAGTTTACCTTCAAATCGCCATCTCCGCCGTATATCCCGTCGTCATTGCTGTCCACAACAAGGTTGCCCTGCTCATCGTAGCGATAGTCACGGAAGCGGTCCAGCCAGGCATCGGAACGTTCGTCATCCTCGTCGATCTCACCATCGCCGTCATTGTCGATGCCGTCGTACCAGGCCTCCAGATTGTCGTCGATGCCCGTATCAATACCCTCATCGATGCCGCCGTTATGGTTGTTGTCCACCCCGTCAGCGTAGGCCTTGCCCAGGTCATCGGCGTCGAGACCCCACAGGACGATATCGGTGCCGGGCACAAAATAGCGGTTGAAGGGGTCGGCGGCTGCGGCGTCGATCATCTCCTGTGTGACGATGGGGGAACCGGGCTCGCCATCGATGGCTATGGTGTTATTATCGACCCCATCGGCAAAAGCCCACCCCTCCCAGCCCAGGTGCTCGTCGATGAAGCCGTTGCCGTTGTCATCGATGCCATTGCCGGGTATCTCATCGATTACCAGCTGGCTCAGCAGGTCCGCCGTGAAGGTGGGATTGCCGAACTCCACGAAGCCGCCGTCATTGTTTACCCCGTCCCGAAGCTGGTAGGGCCGTCCCAGGAAAGCGGGATCGTGGCCCTTGTACTCATTGTCGTTGATGTGGTGCCAGTCCTCGGCGGTGAAAGCGACGCCGGAAATTTTGAAGCTGAGGGGACCCCATGCGTTGGCGTGGCGCATGCTCAGTTTCCGGATCTGATTGCTCCCGGCCTGCATGTTGAAGGTGGTCCCGGTGGATTCCCGTGGCGAGCGGGTGACGATATTGAGCACGCCACTGTGAGCGTTGGGTCCATAGAGGGCCGACGAAGGCCCCAGCACAATCTCAAACTGCTCCACGTCTTCAAAGGAGACGGGAATGACGTTGTAGGCGATGAGGCGCAACGAGGGGACATTGGCCATGCGCCCATCGGTAAGGGTGAGCAGGCGGGAGCTGAAGGAGGCGTTAAAGCCCCTTGCGCTCAGGTTGTAGCTGTCCACACCGGACTGGGTGAAATCGACTCCCTTGACCGCCTTGAGGTAGTCGCCCAGATTGGTGTTGCTCTGCCGGCGGATGGTCTGTTTGGTGATCACCGTAATGGCGGCTGGGGCATCCTCGATGCGCTCGCGGCGGCGGGATGCCGTGACCACGTACGTGTCGAACTGGATGGCCTGGGGGTTGAGAGCAAAGTTTGCCTCCAGGGTGGCGCCCACCTCCAACCTGACGGTCTGCTCCTGTTTCTGGTAGCCGATGTAGCTAGCGGTCAAGGTGTATTCGCCGGCCGGCAGATTGGCGACGGTATAGCGGCCCCTGGCGTCGGTGGCAGAGCCGGTGGGCGCCGCCAGAACGGGGCTGACGGCTACGACGTTGGCGGCCACCAGTGGATCGCCGGACTGTGCGTTGGTGACTCGGCCGGTGATAGACCCCCGCTGCGCCCAGGCGCTGGAGACCAAGAGCAGAATCGCGGCGAGATGGGTCGGCTTCATGAGCTGGCAGGACGGTCAGCCCGTGAGGGCGAACTCGCCGTCCGTTTTACCAAGATTCGGGTACCTTACTTGAGCAACATCAGCTTGCGGGTGCTTGAGAACCGTTCGGCTTGCACCCGGTAGAAGTAGATACCGGTTGGCATCGACAGTCCAGCATCATCGCGACCGTCGAAGCTGATCTGATGCCGTCCGGCGGCCAGTTCGCTGGAGTACAGCGTCCGCACCTGTTGCCCCAGCAAGTTCCAGATCGTGAGCTCGGTGGCCAAGGCCTCCGGGAGGTCGAAGGAAATCAGCGTGCTGGGGTTGAACGGGTTAGGATAGTTGGCATACAGGGCGAAGCGCGTCGGAATGATGGAATCATCGGACTCCACCGCCAGGATGATTCTGTCGAAGAGGGCTAAGACCTCCTGCCGCTGCTGTTCGGGAATGCAGACGTTGTCCACCTCGAAGAGCAGGCGGCCACCGGCGCCGAGATTCGCTAGGTCAACATCGTGGTCGGAGTCATCCACGGTGACCCCAGCAGCTGCCAATGTACCCAGAGTGGTTACAATGGCCACCTCGGCCGTGGAATCGATGGCACCTGGCAAGTCCATCCCACCGCCGGCAAGGTAAGCGATAAGCGCCTGCGATACGGATGCCCCTACAGCAGCCCCAATTCCGCCAGCGGAAGGGGCGTCAAGACCAAGGGCCAAAGCCACAACTTGCGCTGCCAGATCGGCCAGGGAATCTGCCGTGGCAATCGTGGCAGACGCAAGGTCCAGGCCCGTGCCGAGGAAATAGACAACCAGGGCCGGTGCATCCGGAATCCCGTCACCATCGGTATCAACAGTAGGTGTAAAACCGGTGACGAAGCTCTCCTCAAGCGCACTGGCGGCAGTCAGGAAATTGTGGGTGAAGTAGTAGCCGGTGAACTGCAAGGGCTCATCGCCGTTCTGCAGTATTTCGTCATCCCCTACGGGGTCGAAAAGGTAGCCCCAATTCACATCTTCTACGATACCGATATTGGGAGTGGATGGATCAACATCGTGATCGACACCTGATCCCCCTAAAATGGGATACGATCCCACGTTCAGGCCAAGAGCAGCCACCGTTACCGTATCCCCATCCAGGACGGCAATGCCCAGCACCCGGTCCAGCGGCTTGTCGGGATGGTTCTCATCGATACCGAGATTAGCATCGGCGCCATCGATGGCCCGCCACTCTAGGGTAAGCGAGGCGATGGAGGCAAAGTCGCCGCCGCCGAAGTGCGCAGTGATGCGGCCCCAGCTGACCGAATCGTGGAGAGCGGAAGGGTCCTGCGCAGGATCGAAAGCGTCGAACCAGGCGAAGACGTCCGACTGGGCAATGCCCAGGCCCCAGGTGATGGAATTGGCGGTTGAATCAATCACAACGTTGGCAGAGAAGGCCAGATCAGCCAGGTCTAGAACCTGGGCCACCACGGCAAACGTGGAACAGTTTTCCACGTCGATGGTGGGAAAGGTCGAGGGTATCGTGCCCTCAGCGGGAATGGTGAATGTCCCGGTCTCCTGATTCAGGAAGATGCTCAGGTCGATGCCAAAGGCGGTCAGCCCTGCGGGGCTCAAGAGTCCGTCGGGTGTAGCGGGGGCGGCCACCGTATCACCGGGCACAAAACGCTTCAGTTCATGGGTGAATCCCTTGCCGGCCGCCGCTAGGGCGCTGCTGGGCCAGCTGACAGTCACGGCGTAGCTGGCCGCGGAATCTGACGCGGCGAGAGATCCGGTCGTATCGCGAACAACATCGTAGTACTGAACGCTAACGCCTGTGAGCTGGTAGCTGCCGGTAACTGATTGGCCCGTGGCAACCCCTGCCAATAAGGGCAGCAGAAGCAAACTGGACAGAGCCGTAGGCCGCGATTTCAAGCCGGAAGCCTTATGTGAATGATACATATCTATCCCCCACAGTGTTGGTCGTCAACGCTATTTGGATCGGAAGAGTGCGAAAAGGTAGGGGTCGAGAGGCAGCCGTGCAAGGCTTAAATCTGTGAGTCTCCCCTCGTAGAGGCGGGCAGGAAGCCGGAACTCTACTCCCGACGATTCAGCCAGCGCCGGAACGAGATGAGCAAGATGATGAGGCCGATCGCGAAAGGCAGCGTGACGCTCCTTAAATGCTCGATCAGGAAGTGAAAGGCGCTGCCTTCCACGGTCAGTCCGGCGCTCGGCTATCGGCAGCCGCTGCGGTGGATGGGGCCAGGCTCGCCTCCACCAGCTCGGCAATATCCTTGACCGCAATCTTCTGCTCCTGGCCGCGCACCTTGCGGGCGTCGTCCAGCATGATGGCGCAGAATGAACAGGCGGTGGCCACGGTGGTCGCGCCGGTCTCGGCGAGTTGGTCGAAACGGGCCAGGTTTACCCGCTGGTCCTGCTGCTGCTCATGCCACATGTTTCCGCCGCCGGCGCCGCAGCAGAAGCCCTGCTCGCGGGACAAGCTTGCCTCAACTAGTTCGCCCGCCTGGCCCAGCGTTCTGGCAACCACCTCCCGGGGCGAATCGTAGATGCCGTTATGGCGTCCCAGGTAACAGGCATCGTGGTAGGTGACCCGCTCATTCAGGTGGCCTTCAAGCTGCAGGCCCCCATTATCCAGCAGCTCCTGAATGTACTCGGAATGGTGGATCACGGGCAGGTCAGCGCCCAGCTGGCGGTAGTCGCTGCCCAGCGTCTGGAAGCAGTGTGGGCAGGCGGTGACGATGCGGTTGAAGCGGTATTTCGCAAGCGTCTCCAGGTTCTGGCCGGCGAGGGTCTCGTAGACATACTCCTCACCCAGGCGCCGGGCGGAGTCGCCGGTGCAGCGCTCCTCGGTGCCGAGGACGGCATAATCCACGCCGGCCGCCTCCAGGATGGTGGTCATGGCCCGGGTGACGGTCTGGTTGCGGGGATCGTAGGCGCCGGCACAGCCGACCCAATAGAGCACGTCCACCTCCCGGCGGTCGGCCATAAGGGGCACGGGTGGGTCACGACCCTGCGCCCATTTGAGGCGCTCGTCCTGGGGAAAGCCCCAGGGATTGCCCTGCCGGCTAGTCTGCTCCAAAGAGGTTGCGGCCTCGTCGGGGGGTTTGCCCTCGGAGAGGACCAGGAACCGGCGCATGTCGATGATGGCGGGTATGTGGTCGATGAGCACGGGGCACTCCTCTACGCACGCCCCACAGGTGGTGCAGGCCCAGAGCTCCTCCGGTGATATGAGGCCGCCCACCAGCGCCTCCGGGGTGCCGCCGCCCGAGGCGCGCCTGTAAAGTTGCCGCCGCATGTCCTGGATGATTTTCATGGGTGAGAGCGGCGAGCCGGTGGCATGGGCGGGGCAGACCGAGGTGCAGCGGGCGCACTCGGTGCAGGCCTGGGTGTCCAGCAGTTGTTTCCAGGTGAAGTCTTCCACCCGGCCTACCCCCAGTACCAGGCTTTCAGGATCGGCGTCGGGGTCGGCCATGAGTTCAGTCAACCCCATCGGCCGCAGACTGCCACGCCGGGTCGTGTCGGTGAGGGCCACGTTGGCGATGCTCATGAGAATGTGGAACAGCTTGGTCTGGGGCAACAGAGCGATGAGGGTCAGCGCCAGGGCGGCATGGCTCCACCAGAGCCATGGCTGGAGCACCTGCCAGGTGGCGTGGGAGAAGAGCGGAGTGAGGCTGTAGGCGGCAAATGAGGCTCTGGCGGACAGTGGGGCTTCCAGCGCCAGGCGGGCCGCTTCGGTGAGGAAACCGCCCACGCCCAACAGCAACAGTATCAGCAGGATTCCGCTGTCTCCCATGAGGTTGCCCCGCCCAGTGAACGAGCGGTGGGGGAGGGTTGGGGGCCTGAGACGGCTATGTCGCCGGACCAGCGCCAGGACGACGCCCAAGACGAGCAACAGTCCGCCCAGCTCGTTGAGGGCGGCAAACCAGACGGTGTCCTTACGGGGAAGCAGCTCCAGGAACAGCCCTCGCTCCACCAGGAAATCGACGCTGGTGGCGAAAAAGAGTTCCATGAAGCCCCAGGCCAGGCAGGCGTGCATGACGGTGGCGTAGCCAAACTGGCGGGAGGCAACCTTACGCTGAGCCAGGCCGTAAACCAGGGTGTTGCGCAGCAACTGGAGGGGCCGGATGGAGTAACCCGTGGGACGGCCCATGCGGGCAGCGAAGGCTCGCCGGAGGTTATAGGCGAAGTAGAACATGGCGGCAGCGGCAAAGGCATAGAACAGTGCTGGAATGCCGATAGTGGTTTCCGGTACCATGACGTCCGCGGTTGCGCTAGCCGGAGCGCCGCTCCAGAAGGGCGGCCGTCAGGGCCGGGACGATCTCCATGAAATCGGCCACAATACCGTAGTCGGCGATCTCGAAAATGGGAGCGTGGGGATCCTTGTTGATAGCCACGACGCAGCCAGATCCTTTCATGCCCACTTGATGCTGGATGGCACCGGAAATGCCCACTGCCAGATAGAGCTTCGGCGCTACGGTCTGCCCGGACGAGCCGACCTGGTGGGCGTGCGGCAGCCAGCCGTAGTCTACCACGGGGCGGGAGGCCCCCAGCTCGGCGTCCAGTGCCTCCGCCAGCGCCTGCACCAGGGGTAGATTCTCTTCGCCTCCGATGCCGCGGCCGACGGAAACAATGCGCTCTGCCCGGCTCAGGTCCACCGCACCACGGCCCTCCTGGACGGCCTTGCCGGGCTGTACCCGCACGGGCACAGCCGACAAATCGACTTCATGGGTACGAACAGTGGGCGAGCCACTCTCCAGGTCGTCGGACCGGAAGGTGCCCGCCTGAAAGGAGACCATGACCAACCCGGGAGTGGTCTTCACCTGCGCGTTCATCTTGCCCTGGAACAGGGGTCGCAGCCAAATGAGATCGCCATCCAACCGGAAACCAACGCAATCGCTTACCAGAGGACGTCCCAGTCGGCAGGCCAGGCGCGGCAGCCAGTCACGGGCCTGGTAAGTGTGGGCAGCCAAAAGTATATTGGGGGCCTCTGCATTGATCACTGCATCCATGGCAGCCACGTACTGATCGGAGGTGTAGATTGCCAACTGGGGGGCAGGCGCCACCAATATATCGTCCAGTTGCAGGCCTGTAAGCTCACTGGGTGGTGCTTCCAGGCCGAAGAGCACGGCGGTGTGGGAGTGGTGGAGCTGGGCGGCAAGCTCCTGACCGCCCCGCAAGGCCTCCAGGGATGATCGGGCGACGGCGCCATTGCGGAGTTCAAGGAAAGTGAAGATCTTGCCCACGGGCTAGATAACCTGCGCCTCATTTGCCAAGGCTTCCACCAGCCGTGCCACTACCTCGGCAGGGCTACCCTCAATGACGGTGGTCTGCTTGGTTTTCGGAGGTACGCCGAGGCCGTATAAGGTCTGCTGTGGCGTGAGGTCGACTGCGGAAAGGTTCAGATCGGAAGCAGACAGCTGCCTGATTTCCTTGCTCTTCATGGCCATAATGCCCCGGAGCGATGCGTACCGTGGCCGGTTAATCCCCGATTGAATAGTGAATAGGGCTGGCAGGGTCACGTTCAGGTGCTGAAACCAGCCGTTCTCCTGTTCCTGCCGCACTTTCACCGATCCGTTTTCGAGGGTCGTTTCAACTACCAGAGTAACATGGGGCAGATCAAGCCGCTCGGCAAGCGCAGGTCCCAGCTGCGCCTCGCCGGTGTCATCGGCCTGGAGGCCCAGCAGAATCAGGTCGCAGCGCTCCTCAATGAGGGCGCGGGCAAGAGCCAGAGCGGCGCCCTGTACGTCCAGTTGGGCAAAGAGCTCATCCGTCAGCAAGAGGGCGCGGTCAGCCCCCTTAGCAAGGGCGTCTTTTAGCACCTGATCCGCCCGCTCAGGGCCCAGGGTACAGGCCAGCACCTCGGCACTACCGGCTTCCTTGAGCAACAGGGCTTCTTCCAGCGCATATGAGTCACTTTCGTTGGTGGTAAAAGAGAGGTTGGTTTCTTCTACCCAGGAACGGCCGGCGTTAATTTTCAGCGGGGCCCCCGCCTCGGGCACCTGCTTAATGAGCACGGCGATTTTCAGCGGCCGCATCCTGCGAGGGACAGATTGAGTGTGGGACTCGGTGCAGCGAAAAGGTTCAGGGTCGCCTTACCGGAGCAGGTGACAGGGCTAGCCATCCGCGGAGCGGCGTTCGCGAACCGCGATCTGCAGGGAAGAGGCGGCAATCACCAGCCCGAGGTCATAGGCCATGCTGGAGCTTAACGCTATGTCATTATTGGCTATGCGTGCCGGGAGATCGCCATCGGTGGGCACCCACCGGACCAGCAGATAATGCGTGCCTCTGGGCAGGTCAAGAGAGAAGCTGGCCGGTGGCCCGACTCGCCCGTTGGTAGCGGGCAAATAGCTCTGGAACCGGGTCTCGCCATTGACTTCCACCGATACCCAGTGTTTTGCCAGCCCGGGCGCAAGACTAACCTCAACAACCACCGAACCGGCGGAGACATAACCGCTGGGCAGGCGTTCGCAGGAGACGGCCAAGGTGACAAGCACCAGACCGCCAGTGATAAATCCTCCTGAAAATTTCATGCGCTTCCCGCTGCTCCAGTCCCTCCTGATGAGTTGAACTTAGAACACCCCTCCCCCAAATTCAAGGTCTAGCGGGTCGGAGGCCGGTGAATAGGGGAAAAGCGCCGTAAACTTGCAAGAATGTATGTAAACTTGCCTGCATGCAATAAGGGGGCTTTATGAAAGCTCTGTGCGGTTTCACGTTAATCATCCTCGTGATCATTCCCGCCGTTCTGCCGGCTGAGGGTCCGTATCCATCCAAAATTCTTGGCAACGGACTCGAAGTAATTGTGGTCGAAAACCACACAGTGCCTCTGGTGACCATCGAAATCTTGTTCCGCAACGGCGCCTTCATTGAATCACCGGAAGAGAACGGACTGACTAACTTGTATGACAACCTGTTCTTCAAAGCCAACAAGATACTATCTACCCAAGCATCCTACCTCGCGAGAGTCAGAGAGCTGGGCATGATCACGGGGGCGTCGACCCGAGAGGAGTGGGTCCATTTTCATGCCACTCTGCCCAGCGATTCCCTGGGTGCGGGCCTGGAGTTCATGCAGCAGGTGGTGGAATTTCCAATGTTCAACATCGATGAGATGGCCCGTGAAAAGGAACTGATCCTGGAGCAGATGGACAGGCAGGCCGCCAATCCCGGCGCACAGCTTAACCGCGCCGTGCAGCAAAAGCTGTGGGGTTCCACCTTCAGCCGCAAAGACTACCAAGGTGATCGCCAGGTGATCCGGGAAGCCACGCTGGAGCAGATGTTGCTGATGCATGAACGCTACGGGCTACCCAACAACGCCGCCCTATTAGTGGCGGGAGACGTGTCGCCCAAGGATGTATTTCGCCTGGCACGAAAGCAGTTCGGTGGATGGGAGGATGGGCCTGATCCGTCCAGGACCAACCCCATTCCACCCATGATACCCCTGGCCGCCAATGTGGACACCATCGTGACCCAACCGGTGACCACCGCCCGGCTTACTCTGGCCTGGCAGGGCCCCAGTGTAACCGCCGATGTGAAGGGCACCTTTGCCGCGGATGTCCTGTCGTTGATTCTGTCGCAGAAAACCTCGTCATTTCAGAAGAACCTCATTGCGGCGGGCGTTCTAGAGGCGGATATGTTTTACTTGACACAGAAATATGTGGGACCCATTCTTATCAACGCAGCGTGCCGTCCCGATAAATTGCGCGCCGCCCATGAGGCGCTGCTGGCGGAAATTGAAAGCTTTGCGGAGCCGGAATATTTCAGCGACAAGCAGTTGGCCAATGCCAAAACCCTCTTGGAGGTAGACGCCATTTATAAGCGCGATGAGGCCTCCTACTTCGTCCATGAACTGGGCTTCTGGTGGGCCATAGCCGGGCTGGACTACTACCGCGGATATCTGGACAACCTGAGGGCGGTGAGCCGTGCTGACATTGTGAATTACGTGAACCGTTACATCATCGGCCAGCCCAGGGTCACAGCGGTGATGGTGGACCGCCAGTCCCAGCAGGAGCTCAACCTGGCGCCGGGCAGCCTGTTGCCGTGAGGTTTGGCCCCGTTTGCCGAAGGCCGCTCATGGGTTTGCTGCTGGCAACGGTTGCCTGCTCACCGGCATCGGAGGTGCAGATCACCGCATTTATTGTCGACGGCTTGCAGGTCATTTACAAGCAGACGCCAGGCAACCCGGTGGCTGCCGCGGGGCTCTATCTGAAGGGTGGCATGAATTACATGGGTCCCAGGCAGGCAGGCATCGAGCGCTTTCTGTTTGAGGTCGCCCGAGGCGGCACCGAGTCGTTGAGCAAGGACGATCTGAATGCCCAGCTGGAGGCGTTAGGCACGAAATTCAATACTGCCGCAACCTATGACTACACGACCCTCACTTTCCGGTGCATCCGCGACAATTTTGAGGCGTCATGGGAGCTGTTCACCGATATTTTCCTGCACCCACGCTTCGCCAACGAGGAGCTGGAATTGGTGCGTGAGCGCATTGTGGCTGCCATCGAGGCGGAGGACGAACTGCCCGGGCGGCAGGTTAAACGGGTAGCCAGCGATCTCTATTACGAGGGACACCCCTATGGCGTCAGCCTTTTTGGTATCGCCTCGGCCGTAACAAGTCTGTCACGGAAGGACCTGGTACAATACCACCGCAGCGACATCACCAAGAACCGGTTGTTGCTGGTAATCGTGGGTGACCTGGGCATCCCCAGTGTGACGAAAAAAGCGCGCGATCTGGCGAGGCAGCTGGCTCCTGGCCCGGATCTACGCCTGCCAACACTTAACTTTTTGTCGGGTTCGCCCGATCTGGCTGTGGCGGAGCGGAACCTGAGCGCGCACTACATCCTGGGGCTCTTCGATGCGCCCCGACCCGGGCACCCCGACTATCCGGCCTTCACCGCCGCCACCCGTATCCTCAGCGACCGGCTGAGCGGCACGCTGCGCACCGACCATGGTCTCACAACTGAGGCCAGCGCTGGCGCTGGCCGCCTGATTGCCAATCACGGTTACATATTTCTGACCTCGACCGAGCCGAACCGCTCGCTACGGGCCATATTTCGGACCATTGACGGTGTGATCCTCGACCCAGTACCCGATGAGCAGCTGCAGGCTGCCCTGACATCGTCAGTGACCCGCTATCTGCTGGACAATGAATCGTCCGCGGACCAGATGGGCCAGTTGGCCATGTGGGAAATTGTGGGCGAGGGCTGGGAGAAGGGGGAGCAGTTTCTCCCGGAATTGAATGCCGTGCGCCCGAAAGATATCCAGATGGTGCTGCGCAAATACATGCGCAACGTGCACTTCGGGGTGGTGGGCAGCCGGCGGGCCATCAACCGGCAGCTCTTCACCAGCCGCTAGGCCGCACGACTCAGCCGTGGCCTGTTTTGCGGCCGCTTCATAGGGCAAAAAGCGCCTGCATCCTGATCATCAGAACTTGCCCTCGGCGGCACGGCGGGGCACCAGTTGGCTTTCGGCCGGGGCCGGGCTAGAACTGTGTCGTCGATGGTTACACCAAGACGGACCTGGCCCTCCAGACCCACTTCGGGGAGGACCATGTGGTGGCGGCAGTGTGCCAGCTAGATATCGCTTAGCTTGCGGGTCTCGTCCAACTTGCCGGAACCGGCGGAGGAATTAGCTACGGGTTGCTTCAACCAGCGCGTAGCGTCAGATGTGGCTCACCTTCCCCGGTGAATGCGCCCACCACGGCGGCAGCCAAGGTCTGGCGCTTGTTGAGGCCGGCCACAAGTTGGTCCGCTTTGTCCGGGCTGACCGCCATGAGCAGGCCCCCTGAGGTCTGCGCGTCGGCGGCGATGATTTCGTCGATCTCCGAGATCGGCCCCTCATGGGCCAGCACCTTCTTCACGTGGTCGAGGTTGCGCCTCGTGCCGCCGGGGACGTGGCCCTCTTCAGCCAGGCCACGCGTGCCAGGCAATATGGGGAGAGCAGCCAGGTCGATGGTGGCCTGTAGGCCATGCGCGGTTCCATCACTGCGAGAGACTGTACACATCTCCAGCAGGTGTCCCAGGAGCCCGAAGCCGGTGACATCCGTGAGGGCGCTGACGCCCACATCGTGGGCCACCTCGGCCGCCACGCGGTTCAGAGCGGTCATGGTAGCCACGGCGCGCGCCACCACATCGTCAGGAGCCGCGCCATGCTTGATGGCGGTAGCGATAATGCCGGTGCCCAGCGGCTTGGTGAGTACCAATTGGTCACCCACCCGGCCAGTGTTGTTGCGCAGCAGGTCTTTCTCGGCCACTTCGCCAGTGACCACCAGGCCGTATTTGGGCTCCTCGTCGTCAATGGTGTGGCCGCCGAGAATATGAATACCGGCCTCGTGGGCTTTGTCCTGCCCACCCTTGAGGATTTGGACCAGCATGTCCAGGGGCAGTTGCTTGACGGGGAAACCGACGATATTGAGGGCAAAGAGCGGCTTGCCCCCCATGGCATAAATATCGGAGATAGCGTTGGCAGCTGCGATCTGCCCGAACTGATATGGATCGTCCACGATGGGGGTGAAAAAATCGGTGCTTTGCAGGAGAATACGGCTGCCATCAGCACTTGTGGCGGGATCGAGGCGCACCGCTGCGGCGTCGTCAGCGTTGTCGTAGCTGATGAGAATGTGGTCGTCGGCGGGGAGCCGGGGCAGTTGACCCAGAACCTGGGCCAGGTCATCAGGACCTAGCTTACAGGCTCAGCCGGCGCCGTGGCTTAGCTGGGTAAGTCGCTTGTGCATAGCGGATGAATTTAGCTACGGGCCGGTAGTGAGGCAAAGGAGTGCGGTGCCGTAGGACGGGTGGCCGACCCAAAAATCGTACCGCCCGTCTATTTGCAGCGGTAACTTTTACGTCGGCCTTGGCTCTCCGCAGTTCAGGGTCTGGATGAAAATGTCACCAGTAGTAAATTTTTAACAAGGCCTGGAACATGAGTGAGACGGAGAAACGCCCTAAGAAAGCGGTGGAAGAAGTTGAGTCGGTGACCATCCGCTTTGCCGGAGACTCGGGTGATGGTATGCAGCTCACCGGCAGCCAGTTCACCGAAACCACCGGCATCCTCGGGAATGACTTGGCGACGCTGCCCGATTTTCCAGCCGAGATACGGGCTCCCGCCGGTTCGCTGGCGGGGGTGAGCTCCTTCCAGATCCAGTTCAGCAGCAAGGAAATCCAGACGCCTGGCGACCGGCCCGATGTGCTCGTGGTGATGAACCCCGCTGCACTGCAAGCCAATCTGGCCGATCTGCGCTCCAACGGCATCCTCATCGCCAACAACGCCACTTTCACCAAGCGCAACCTGGAGCTGGCGGTGTGGGAGAGTAACCCCCTGGAGGACGACTCACTCAAGGAGTATACCGTCATCAGCGTCGACATGACGCGACTGGTGGCGAATGCCCTGGAGGACCTGGGGCTTAGCCCCAAGGTGATGGCCCGGTCCACCAATATGTTCGCTCTGGGTCTGCTCTACTGGATGTACGACCGGCCCCTTGAGACTACCATCAAATTTATCGAAACCAAATTCAAGAAGCGGCCCGAGGTAGTTCAGGCCAACAAGAGAGCCTTGCAAGCGGGCTACAATTTCGGCCTCACGACCCGCCTCATATCCACCAGTTACCACGTGCCCAAAGCCAGTCTTCCGCCGGGCACTTATCGCAACATTATGGGCAACAACGCCCTGGCTCTGGGCCTGTTAGCGGGGGCCCATCTCAGCGGCCTGAGGCTGTACTACTCGGGCTACCCCATCACGCCGGCCAGCGAAATCCTGCACCTGCTGGCCAGCTACAAGCAGTTCGGGGTCATAACGTTTCAGGCCGAGGACGAGATTGCCGCCATCGCCTCAGTCATTGGGGCGTCGTTCGGAGGTGCGCTAACTGTCACCGGCACCAGCGGACCGGGGATCGCTCTCAAAAGCGAGGCCATGGCCTTGGCCATCTCAACCGAGCTGCCGCTGGTTATCGTCAATGTGCAGCGCGCCGGCCCCAGCACCGGCTTGCCCACCAAGACGGAGCAGGCTGACCTGCTCCAGGCTATGTATGGCCGCAACAGCGAGGCCCCACTGGTGGTGTTGGCAGCTTCCAGTCCGGCGGACTGCTTTAACATGGCATTTGAAGCCTGCCGTATCGCCTTGGAGCACATGATACCGGTGATCCTGCTATCGGACAGTTACCTGGGCAACGGCTCCGAGCCATGGCGGCTGCCGGATCTCAACGACCTGCCCAAGATAAACCATCACCAGGTGAAAGGCGCTGATGATGACTTCCACCCCTTCAAGTTTGCCGATGTTAAAGCTATGGCGCGACCGTGGGCACTGCCGGGGACACCGGGGCTGGAACATCGCATTGGCGGCCTTGAGAAGGACACGGTGACGGGGAACGTAAGCTACGACGCCGAAAATCATGAACTGATGGTGATGCGCCGGCAGAAAAAGGTTGAAGTGGTTGCCGATACTATCCCCGCTGCGGTACCTTACGGCGACGAGCATGGCGAGTTGCTGGTACTGGCCTGGGGCTCTACATTCGGAGCCATTCGCACGACGGTGGACCGGCTGCGTGACCGAGGTTTGCCGGTCTCCCACCTGCACCTGAACTACCTGAATCCCTTCCCCACCAACCTCGGCGAGGTGTTGCTCAAGTTCCGCCAGGTGCTGGTACCGGAGCTGAACTTGGGTCAGCTGGTCCGTATCATCCGCGGGGAGTTTCTTATCGACGCCATTCCGCTATCCAAAGTGCAGGGCAAGCCATTTACGTCCGACGAAATTGAAGCCAAAATTCTGGAGATAATTAAGGAGTCCAAGCATGGCTGAGGCAGCCGCGGAACCGCAGGCATTAACCCGCAAGGATTTTACTTCCGATCAGACGGTGCGCTGGTGCCCCGGATGCGGTGATTATTCAATTCTGGCCCAGACGCAGAAGACTTTTCCCGAGCTGGGCCGCAAGCGGGAAGAGTTCGTGTTTGTCTCGGGCATCGGGTGCTCCAGCCGGTTTCCTTACTACATGAACACCTACGGATTTCACACCATTCATGGGCGGGCAACGGCGGTAGCCACGGGGCTGAAATTGGCCAATCCCGACCTGAGCGTCTGGGTGGTAACCGGTGACGGGGACGGCCTAAGTATCGGTGGCAATCACCTGATTCATCTCCTGCGTCGGAATCTGGACATCAACCTGATGCTGTTTAACAATCGCATTTACGGCCTCACCAAGGGGCAGTATTCTCCTACTTCGGAGACAGGCAAGATCACCAAAAGCACGCCCATGGGCTCGCTGGACTGGCCGTTTAATCCGCCTGTCCTGGCGCTGGGGGCTGCCGCCACGTTCGTTGCCCGCTCCGCAGACGTGGAGAGCAAGCACATGCAGCAGATGATTAAGGCTTCCTACGCGCACCACGGCACTTCATTTCTGGAAATCTACCAAAACTGCCTGATTTTCAACGACGATGCCTTCAAGGATATCACCGAAAAGAGCACCAAGGAGGACCACCAGCTGCTGCTGGAGAACGGACAGCCCATGTTGTTTGGCCGGGGCCGCACCAAGGGGATCGGACTGGACGGGCACCGGCCGGTGGTGCTGGACCTGGAAGGTGGCAAGCACTCTGTTGACGAAGTGCTGGTACACGACGAGTCCGACCGCATCATCGCCCTGATACTCAGCGAAATGACCTACAAAACCGAGTTTCCGGTGCCGCTGGGGGTCATCTACCAGGTTGAAAAAAGTACCTACGAAGACCTGGTGCACCAACAGATTGAAAAGGCAATCGAGAAGTTCGGGCCGGGGGACCTGGAGACGATTATCAACGGCGGGCACACATGGGAAGTCAATTAGTATCGACAAAGCAAAGACGGGGAGTCGAGGGATGTACGAAGAATTGGACGATGAATTTCAACAGATGGATGAACGTGAGGTAGAAGCCCCTACACTGGTGGAGGCCGTACATCTAGATGATTCAATCAGTACCCTGTCGCTTCAGCCGCTGACGGTGGTCAAGCCCTCCACCACGCTGCGGGAGGCGATCCAATTGATGGACAAGAACAACGTGGGCTGCCTGTTGATCGAGGAAGGCGGTCGCCTGGTGGGCATCTTCACCGAGCGGGACGTCATTCGCCGGGTGGTGGGCAAGGGCTTTGATCACGGGAAAACCACCGTGGGCGAGCATATGACCGGCGACCCCGATACTCTCCGGCCGGAGGACCCTATCGCCTTTGCTCTCAACCGCATGTTTGAGCAGGGCTACCGCCACATCCCCGTGGTGGACGCCAACCACAAGCCGGCGGCGTTCGTCTCAATCAGGGATATCGTCAACCATTTGGCGGCCTACTATCAGAAGGAAATCCTGAATTTACCGCCGCGTCCGGTGCGCCGAATTGATCATCGGGAAGGCGGCTGACACCCACCCACAGCCAAGCGCAGGCAGGTCGAGGGCAGGCTCGATCCGCGTGAGAGTTCCCTTTCCCTGGCCCAAAGACCCCCTCGGAAGGATCGACCATCATGGAAACTCGAGTTGAACGCGATTCAATGGGCGAAATGCGGGTCCCCGACACGGCTTATTTTGGCGCTCAGACCCAGCGGGCTGTAGAGAACTTCACCGTCAGTGGTCGCCCCATTCCCGCCAGGCTGGTGTGGGCACTGGGCATGATCAAGCAGGCCGCCGCCAAGGTGAACCTGGATCTGGGCTTGCTGGACAAGGAGCGTGCCGCGGCAATCCAGGAGGCAGCCCGGGAAGTGGCCGACGGCAAGCTGGACGACCAGTTCCCCATCGATGTATACCAAACCGGATCAGGTACTTCCAGCAACATGAATGCCAACGAGGTCATCGGCAATCGCGCCAGCGAGCTCATGGGGGGGCAAATCGGGACCCGAAAGCCGGTGCATCCCAACGACCATGTGAACAAAGGACAGTCCAGCAATGACGTCATCCCCTCGGCGATCCACGTGGCGGCGGCGCTGGCCCTGGCCAACGAATTGCTTCCAGCCCTGGAGTCCCTGCAGCAGGCCCTGGACAAGAAGGCCCGGGACTTTGATGGCATCCTGAAGATCGGCCGCACCCATTTACAGGATGCAACCCCCATCCGTCTCGGGCAGGAGTTTTCCGGCTACGCAGCCCAGGTAGCGAACGGCATTGAACGCCTGAACCATGCACGGGAGTCGCTGAGCCGTCTGGCCATTGGCGGCACCGCGGTGGGCACTGGCCTGAACACCCACGTGGAGTTCGGCGGGCGCATGGCTAAGGAGCTCTCCAGGCTTACGGGGCTGAAATTCGCGGAGGCGCCCAACCACTTTGAGGCCCAGGCTACCGTGGACAGCGCCGTGGAGGTGTCCGGGGCGCTGAAATCGGTGGCGGTGAGCTTGAGCAAGATTGCAAATGACATCCGCTGGCTGGGGTCCGGTCCCCGGGCGGGCCTGGGCGAGCTGCGCTTGCCGGCTGTACAGCCCGGCTCCAGCATCATGCCCGGCAAGGTCAATCCTGTCATCTGCGAGTCCCTTATCCAGACCTGTGCGCAAGTCATCGGTAACGACGCAGCCGTGACACAGGGGGGTCTGGGTGGGGTTTTCGAGCTCAACCTGATGATGCCCCTGGTGGCCCGCAACCTGCTGGAGAGCATCGAATTCCTGGCAGGTGCGGTGAACATGTTCCGTGAGCGGCTGGTGGAGGGGCTGGAAGCCGATGAGCAGCGGTGTGCCGACACCATTGAGGGGAGCCTGGCCATGAGCACGTCGCTGGCGCCGGTCATCGGCTACGATGCCGCCGCCGCCATCGCCAAGGAGGCATATGCCACTGGGCAGACAGTACGTCAGGTGGCGCTGGCCAAGGAGATACTCTCCGAGGAGGAGCTCAGCCGCTTGCTGGATCCGATGAGCATGACCGAGCCCTCGGGTTAGGCCCCCGTGTCGGAACAGCGTTGAACATTATGGGGCTACGCGCGTAGCTTTCGACAGGTAATTCACCATGCGCATTTCCTCCACCAGCGAACCGGTCCAGACCCTGGAATCCGATCTTGCGGTTGGCGAGCTGCAATCGGGCAGCAGGAACGGCGGGCCGCGGGTTTCCCTGCCCCACTGGCTGGGTTCCGGCTGGCGGCGGGCCTTCCGCAACGCTTTTGTGACGCTGGCATTAGCGATGACCGGGGGGACGCTATACATGGCGGTCTTATCCAGCGGACTGCCCTCCCTCCGGCAGTTGCAGGACTTCAGTCCGGCGGTGGCCACCAAAATTATCTCCCGGGACGGAAAGGTAATCACCGAGCTGTTCACCGAGCAGCGGGTGCTGATCAGCCGAGATGAGATGCCGCTGGACCTGCAGTATGCCCTGTTGGCCATGGAGGATAAACGCTTTTACGATCACTGGGGCATGAGCACCCGGGACTTTGCGCGGGCGCTGGTAGTGAACGTGGCCAACATGAGTTACCAGGAAGGATTCAGCTCCCTTACCCAGCAACTAGCCCGCAACCTGTATGACACCATCGGTTTTCGCAAGACCATTACCCGCAAGCTCAAGGAGGTGATCACTGCCATCCAGATCGAGCGTACCTACACCAAGCAGGAGATCCTGGAGATGTACCTGAACTCCATCCATTTCGGGCATGGGACCTACGGAATTCAGGCGGCGGCGCGGAAGTATTTCAGGGTGGACGCCCGCGAATTGAGTTTAGAGCAGATCGCCATGTTGGTGGGGGTTCTGCCATCGCCGGCCAGCTATAGTCCCATCAACCATCCCGCCCGGAATTTCTGGCGCAGGAACATCGTACTGAATGCTATGGTTGAAAACGGGTTCATTGAGCCGGAAGAGTATGAGCGGCTGCGCTACAAGCCTATAGAGATGGGACCTACTGGCTCTGCCGTGGGATTCGCGCCCTATTTCACCGAGAACGTGCGGAAAAAAATGGAAATCGAAGACGAACGGCTAGGCATCAACTTGTATCGGGACGGGCTGGACATCCATACGACCCTGGATTCGCGCATGCAGGAGATTACCGAGCGCGTGTTTATGGAGGAGATTCAAGTCAACCAAGCGGTGCTGAACAAGAACTTTCTGGGGTCCGATTCGCTTATTTCGGCCATCGTAGACACCACCATTTTTCCTCTTGATACGGTGAAGGCCATGGTGCGTGGCGAGATTCCGATTGATGATCGCCTGAAGGACCGGCTCTTGGTTCAGGGTGCTGTGATCTTGCTGGAAAATGATACCGGCCATATCCTGGCCATGGTGGGGGGCCGCATGGACTACCCCGATTTCTTCAACCGGGCCACACAGGCGAGGCGCCAGCCCGGATCCACCTTTAAGCCGCTGCTCTATATGACGGCCATCGACAAGGGCTACCCGGTCTCGCTGCAACTACTGAACCAGTCGCTGGCCAGCACGGGCGACGCGCAGATCGATACCAGCGTCTGGAATCCGCAGAACGATGACCGCTCCTCCAGCGGACTGGTAACCCTACGGCAGGGGCTGCAGCGCTCGCTGAATATTGTATCCGCGCGCATCATCCAGGAACTAGTGACGCCGCTTCAGGTGGTGACCATGGCCAAGCGCTTTGAAATCAGTACGCCCCTACGGGCGGTGCGAGCCATATCCCTGGGTACCAGCGAGGTACTGCCCATCGACATCACGGCGGCCTATGCGGCCATCGCCAACGGCGGCGTATGGGTGGAACCCACGGCCATCACCCGGGTGGTGGACCGGCGGGGCAAGACCATACGGGAATTCATACCTGAACACAAGGAAGTGATCGATGCCGACAAGGCCTATATTCTGCTTGATCTGATGAGAGGGGTCATAGATGGCGGAACTGGGGGGAGCTTGCGGTGGAAGTACAATTTTTATCACCCTACCGCCGGGAAAACCGGCACCACAGATAATTGGACCGACGCCTGGTTCATCGGCTTCACCCCGCGACTTTCCGCCGGTGTGTGGGTGGGGGTGGACGACCCGCGGGTGAGCCTGGGGAAGAAGCGCTACGGCAACGTGGTGGCGCTGCCTATCTGGGCGGGCATCATGAAGGAAATTTACCAGGTATTTGACATGAAGGTAACCGACTGGTCCATGCCCGATGGGGTGGTGGTGATGGAGATTTGCCGGGCTACCAAAGACCGCCCCACCAAATATTGCCCCCGGGAGAAGGAGATTTTTCTTGAGGGCACCACACCCCCCGACGCGTGCCAGATTCATACCGGCGTGAACACCCGGCCGTATGACCCCTCTGACGATATATTTCTGAACTGAGGTGCTGGCCACCACCGGCGCCGCTGCACAAACCAGTTGCAGCCTGGGCCGGTCATCAGTGCTAAGTTTGTGCCGGTGCCCGAGATGCCGCCCCATCACTGATCAGCGATGCTGAGAGCAGTATTATACTGGACATACCAGAAACGGTGGCTGCTGTTTGCCATTGTCCTAGGATCGGTGTTGTATCGGCTGCCCTACCCGGCGGGCATATCCAACGACGGCTACCGCACGTTGATCCTCACGCTGGTGGTCATCATCCTTATCATCAGCGAGGCCGTACCGCTGCCGGCCATTGCTCTGCTCATCGCCGTGTTGCAAGTGAGCTTCGCCATCGCCGATCCCACGGAGGTGGCGCAGTCGTACATGAGCGACGCGGTGTTTTTCATCATGGGCTCGCTGATGCTGGCGGTGGCCATCGTGCGCCAAGGGCTGGACGCCCGCCTGATCCTGGCCATCCTCTCCGTGACCGGCTCCAGTGTTCGGGCCATCATGTGGGGTATTTTCATCATCGCGGTATTGCTCACCTCATTCATAGGTGAGCACACCGTGGCAGCGATGCTGCTGCCCGTAGTCCTGATCCTAATCCGCAACACGTCCGATGATCCCAACGAGGTGCCGGGCCTGACACGATTGCTGCTGTTTTCCTTGGCGTATGGCAGCATTATCGGCTCCATTGGTACCCCATCGGGCGGGGCGCGCAATGCCATCATGATCAACTACCTCGCGGAATTCGGCGTGGCGAAGATGTCCTACCTCCGCTGGATGATGTTCACCTACCCGCTGCTCCTGGTGCAGATACCGGTGGCGGGGTGGCTGTTGTCGCGGACCTTCAAGCCGGAGCATGACCGGCTGGACGGCGCCGTTGAGAAGCTGAAAGCCAAAGTGCGGGAGGCGGGACCCCTTACGGGGCAGCAGATCCTCACCATCGTCATCTTCGTGATCATTTTTCTGGCGTGGATATTCCTAAGCGACCGCATCGGCCTGGGGGTGGTGGCGCTGGCGGGAGTGTTTCTCTACCTTGCCACCGGGTTGGTGCAGTGGCAGGAGATCAATCAGCGCACGAACTGGGGGGTGGTGTTGCTATTTGCAGCGGCCATCTCGCTCGGGGTGCAGCTGAAGAACACCGGTGCTGCCATGTGGATGGCCCAGCACCTGCTCTCTGCAACGGGGGGTGTGCTGGATCAGTATGCCCCGGTGCAATATGGGCTGGTGATCGGGATTACCGCCACGCTGGCCAATATCATGAGTTCCAGCGCCACGGTGGCGGTGTTGGGGCCCGTGTTCATGAATTTCAGTGGTGACCCGCTACTGCTCGGCATGGCCACCGCGGTGTCCTCGGCCTTCGGCTATTTTACCGCCGTTGGCGCCCCGGCAGGGATGATCATCGCTTCCACCGGTCTGCTGCGACCGCGTGACTTCATGAGGGCGGGCTGGCGCTTGGGACTGGCCTCGTTCACCGTTTTAATGCTGGCACTGCTGTTTTATTGGCCCCATATTCTATGATACCCGATGCATCCCTCGCATAACGAGACTCTGCCGTGCGGTTCCTGGTAGCGGTCCGCAGCAGCACCTATTCCCAGCCTACGCTGGACATTGGCAGCACCATCGCCGACGCCTTTTCCGCTGACCTGTCAGTGGTCTACGCAGGGGACAAGCCCAAGGAGCTGCTTTCAGGAAGCGTGCGGCTGGCCGGTGATGCCCTGATGAACTGGGATATTCCTCATCCCGGGGTGGAGGTACTGCGGTGGGCCTATCGCCGCCTGCAGGAGCGGAACTTCATCGATCCGTCGGTGGTCAGCTTTGACCCCACCAATCTGGTAGAGGATGCCGACCGCATCCGGGTGATTGTGCCGAGCGTGCACGGCGAAAAGATCCGGCTGATCTTCCGCGAGGGCGACCCGGTGGACCAGCTGAAGCTGGAGACTGAATATCGCGACTATATTCTCACCATCGTGGGCGGGGGCAGCCGAAAGCGCCTGACACGTCAGCTGGTGCAGTTTGTGGACACCAGCATCATGTTCGTGAAGAATTTCGACCCTGGTTGGAACTACAAGATCCTGCTGTGCGTGGACGACTCGCGCGCCACCAAGCGGGCGGTCGTATTTGCCGCTACCGTGGCCAAGCATTTCAAGACCCGTGTAGACCTACTTACGGTGAGTAAGAACGAGCGGTTTGGGGAGGGCTACCGGGGAGCCTCCCGGTGGGCCCAGCGCTATCTCAAGCGCCAGAGTATTCCCCACGAGCAGCTCTTAATAACGGGTGATCCGCCCGCGGTGATCGCTGAAACGGCAGGTAGCGATCATATTATCATCATGGGGAAATCCAAGATGAATCCGCTGAAGGCGTGGCTGGTGAGCACCAAACCGGCTGAGACGGTGCTCAAGGCGCACGGTCCGGTGATCCTGGTGAAGTAGCGGGCACAATCCGGGGTTGACTTTGGGAGGCCCTACTAGCGAAGCGATATTTGGTTGAGTGCCACAGCGCAGGAGGTGACCGATGTTGAAGAGAATCGCGCGCATCACACCCCACCAGACCGGCAAGGTGCTGGCGCTGACCTTTCTGTGGCTCGGTGTCTTGTACGCGGCCGGTTTTACCTTGATCTCGTTGGGGGCAAAAGGCGCGGGTCTGGGCGCATCGTTGGGTATTGCCATCGTGATCCTGGTCATATTTCCCATCAGCGGGTACGTCTCCGCCGCTCTATTCGCCTGGGTCTACAACTGGGCCGCACAGCGGGTCGGGGGCGTTGAGCTCATGCTGGAGGACATCGCTGAGGATTAATGCGGACCGCCCGGTGGCTACTTGGAGGGCGCCACCTCATGAGCCACGACCTCAGTGGTCATATCCACCACCTTGTTGAGCATGTTAGTGACGGAGCAGTAGGTCCCTGTGAGATGGCCACGGCCCGCTCCAGTTTTGGCTTGGGCAGTCGGTGGCCCCAGAAGTGGTAGGCCACCTTGATGCTGGTATAGACCCTGGGATGTTCCTCGGCCCGTTTGCCAGAGATTTCGATGCGGAAGTCTTGGAGAGGGACCCGCATTTTGCGCAACATGAGCTCAACATCGATACCGGAGCAGCTGCCCAGGGCCATGAGCACCAGCTCCATAGGCCTGGGGCCGCCGTTGTGTCCCGCCTCATCCTCGGCGGTGTCCATCACCACCCAGTGGTTGCTGGGTCCGATGCCCACAAATGTGCCGCCCTCCAGGCGTCTGACTTGAACCTCCGTCATAGGGGAGCCTCCCTGGTTAAGAAATTTCGTATCTTCCCGCCGGTACCCCACCGGTCCAGAGTGACAAAGCTAATACCCCGCCGTAGGGCGCGAAAGTGCGCCAACAGCCTGTTTTCCTGCGGCACTGCTGCACCTTGCGCACTCTCATGAGAGACGCCTAACTTCCCTTGCATTTCCAGGGGTACCAGCGATCTTTGGACAGAGCGGCGGAATGCCGATTTCAGCGCACAAATTTGCGGAGTATACGATGGGGATTTTCCTTAAATGGTTGGTAGCCGCATTTGTGCTGATCGTGCTGCTCATCGTCTTCTTTCCTAATATTTACTTCCGCGTGCCAGCTCTGCCCACAGAGGGGCGCCTCACGCTATCGGCCCTGAAGGCACCGGTGGAAGTAATTTTTGACGACTATGCCGTGCCCCACGTTTATGCCGAAAACGAGCACGACCTCTTCTACGCCGGCGGCTATCTCATGGCTGCCGAGCGCCTGTTTCAGATGGACATGTTCAACCGAGCGGTCCAGGGACGGCTGGCAGAAATGGACGCCAGTCTGGTTGCGGCCGATCGCTACCTGCGCATGTGGGGCTTCCACCGCATCGGCCGGCGTATCGCCGCTGCCATGGACCCGGAAACCAGGCAGCTTTTGATGTGGTCTTGCCAGGGCATCAACGACTTCATCCGCACGCACCGGGACCGGCTGCCGCTGGAGTTCCAGCTGGTAGGCCACGAGCCGCTGGAGTGGGACCCAGCGGTTGTGGCAGGCTTTACCCGGCTAATGGCCCACGAACTGCACCAGTCGTGGTATCTGGAGCTGCTCATCGGCCAATTGGTGGATGCGCTGGGTGAAGAGCTGGTCCGGGACGTATTTCCGGCCTACCCCAACGACAAACCGTTTGTCGTGCCGCCGGGGGTCATGTCGTTCGCGAGCCAGCTTGAGCCGCTATTGTCCGGGCGCCAGGCGGTGACCAGCATTCTGGGCGCCGGGACAGGCTTCAGCGGCAGCAACAACTGGGTGCTGGCAGGCAGCCGCACCGAAACCGGACAGCCCATTCTGGCCAATGACATCCACCTGGGATTTACCCAGCCGGCCAAGATGTACGAGATGCATTTGGTAGGGGGACGCTTCAATGTAATGGGTCTGTGCTTCGCCGGGGTACCCGTAGTGATCCTGGGCCATAACGAACATATTGCCTGGGGCACCACCAACCTGATGGCCGACGACGCCGACTTCTATGAGGAGGAGCCCCACCCGGACGACCCCTCGCGCTACCGCTACAAAGGCCGCTGGTTGCCCTTCCAGGAGCGGCAGGAGACCATTCAGGTGCGTGACGGTGAATCAGTGACATTCACCGTGCGCGAATCGGTGCACGGGGTGATCATCAATGAACAGCACGGCCTGGTGGGCAACGGGGAGCGACCCATTGCCATGCGCTGGACGGGCCAGGACGTAAGCGACGAAATCAGCGCCTATGTCCGGCTGAACCTGGCGCGCAACTGGGACGACTTTAGCGCCGCGGCCAGGCTGTTTGCCCTGCCCGGCCAGAACAAGATCTATGCCGACCGTGAGGGCAACATCGGCTGGCGGCCGTTCGTGCGGCTCCCCAGGCGGGTCGCCGGAGCTGGCAAATTGCTGATGCCCGGCTCCACGGGCGAGTGGGACTGGCAGGGCTACCTGCCCTTCGAAGCACTGCCGTTTCGCTACAACCCGCCGGAGGGGTACATCGCCACCGCCAACAACAAGACCGTCGGCGCGCCCTATCCCCATTACATCAGCGCCTACTGGGCGCCGACGGCGCGCATCGAGCGTATTACCGAGCTGCTGGCGGCCGATGAACTGCACAGCATTGGCTCCGTGATGGCCATCCAGTATGATCAGGTCTCGGCACATGCCCGGGAGACGGTGCCGTTCCTGCTGGCCGCGTTCAATGAAGGCGGCGGCGAGGCCGTTCCGGTCGCTGTGAGGGATGCGCTGGCGCACCTGCGCCGGTGGGACTACTCCATGTCCACGTCCTCGGTGCCAACGGCCATTTTCAACGCCTGGTTCGTGGAACTGGTGGCTGCTGTCTACCGCGACGAGATGGACCGGATTGGGGACCGGACATACAACGACTATCTAAACCTGGGCGCCTTGCTGCCCTATCGCAGCATCAGCTACCTTCTGAAGAAGGGCGACTCCCCCTGGTTTGACGACATAGGAACCCCGGCAGTAGAGGGCCGGGACGACATCATTCGCAGGGCACTGGTATCCGCCGTGGAGCGGCTGTCCGACGAGCTGGGGGGCGGGGTAGCCAGCTGGCGCTGGGGTCGGTTGCACACCCTGAGCCATACCCATGATCTGGCGAAGGCGGGGTCAGTGGGCAAGTGGCTCGACCGGTGGTTGGGCCTGAACGTGGGACCGTTCCCTGCACCCGGCGCGGCCTCCACTGTCAACCCTTCGTCTTTTAGCCTGGGGCGTCCCTTTAAGGCGACTGCCGGACCGGCATTCCGCCTCATTATGGATTTGGGGGACCTGGACCGCTCGCGCGTAGTGCTGCCCAGCGGGCAGAGCGGCAACCCCTTCAGCCGGCACTACGACGACCAGGCGGAGCTGTTCATGAGCGGCCGGTACCGGGACGCAGCCTTCAGCCGTGGAGCAGTGGAGCGGCACGCCGCTGGCACGCTGATCCTGCTGCCATGAGATCCCACTGATGCTGTCGCCTGTTCAGCTGGTTCTGCTGACCCTTGCCGTCGGCACCCTGGCGGTCGCCGTCCGCTACTTGCTGGTCTGGCGGGTGGAGCCGGTGGACTTTTACCCGGAGGGGCGGCTGCTCTGCCTGGCCCACCGGGGAGTGCCGTCGGAGGCGCCGGAGAACACCTTGCCGGCCTTTCAGGCGGCCATCGATGCCGGTGTGGACGGTGTGGAGTTGGATGTGATGGAGACCGCCGATGGTGTGCTCATCGTCACCCACGACTACGACCTGGAGAGCGGAACCGAGGGGGTGGGCTACTTCTGGGAGCGGTCATACGACGAGATTGCGGCGCTGAATGCATCTCACCGCTGGGCCGGAAAGTTCATGGCCACAAAAATCCCCCGTCTCGAGGAAGTGCTGGAGCTGATACCCGAGAACCTGCTCGTGAATCTGGAGCTGAAGACCCGTCGCTGGCGTGTCCCGGGACTTGAGGAGCATGTGGTGAGTCTTGTGCGGCGCTATCGCCAGGTGAAACGCACCATCATATCGAGCTTTAACCCCTATTCGCTGGTCAAGGTGCGCCTCCTGGAGCCTGAGGTTACCATCGGGTACATTTGGTGGAACCTGGACGTGCCCTGGTATCTGCGCCGACCTACGTTCGTTAACCTGGTGCACCCTGACTGCCTGCATCCCGGTGCCCACATGGTGACCCCGGAAGTGGTGACCTGGGCCCATAGGAGGGGGATGAAAATTAATGTTTGGACGGTAAACAACCGCCCCATGATCCGGCACCTGAGGGAGCTGGGAGTGGACGGGATTTTTACCGACTTCCCGCCCCTGGTCCATGAGGTGAACGGGAGCTGATCCTGCAGCGAACCCCCGCCCGATTTCAGAGCATGCAGCATGCCTGACGAAGAGACCCTCGACCCCCGGGAGTGGTCCAGCCTCCAGACGCTGGGCCGCCGGATGGTGGACGACATGCTGGCCTACCTGGAGACGGTGCGAGAGCGTCCCGTGTGGCAGCCCGTGCCGGCTGACGTGCAGGTGCGGCTGGACCAGCCAATGCCCCGCGATGGGCAGGGCGCCGAGCAGGCCTACAGCGATTTTCTGGACTTGGTGCTGCCCTATCCCTTCGGTAACATCCATCCCCGGCACTGGGGCTGGGTAAATGGCACCGGCACCCCGATGGGCATGCTGGCGGAAATGCTCGCGGCGGGCATGAATCCCAACACCGGCGGCTTTCACCAGGCTGCCACCCTGGTGGAGGCGCAGGTACTGCGGTGGTGCAAAGAAATGTTGGGCTATCCCAACGGGGCCAGCGGCCTGCTGCTGAGTGGCGGATCCATGGCGAACCTTGTGGGCCTGACCGTGGCGCGCAATGTGAAGGCCGAGGTGGACATTCGCCGGTCCGGGGTGGCCGCCGCACCCCGGATGATGACAGCCTACTGCTCCGACGAAACGCACAGCTCGGTGCAGAAAGCCGTGGAGCTGCTAGGCCTGGGCTCACAATCTCTGCGCCAGCTCCCCGCTGATAGCGACTTCCGCCTCGATCCCGCTGCGCTGGAAATGGCCATCGCCGAGGACCGGGCTGCCGGCCGCCACCCCTTTTGCGTCATCGGCAATGCCGGTACCGTGAACACAGGCGCCAGCGACCCGCTGGATGCCCTGGCTGACATATGTGAGCGCGAGAACCTATGGCTGCATATTGACGGCGCGTTCGGCGCGCTGGCGGCACTGTCACCGGAGCTGCGCCCTGCAGTGAAGGGGATGGAGCGAGCCGATTCGGTGGCCTTTGACCTGCACAAGTGGATGTATATGCCCTACGAAGTCGGCTGCATTCTGGTGCGGGAGGAGGCCCACCATCGGGGCGCCTTTGCGCTGACCCCGGCGTACCTCACCAAGGCCGAGGGCACCGTGGCCGACAGTCCCTGGATGGCCGATTACGGGGTGCAGCTCTCCCGGGGTTTCCGGGCGCTCAAGGTCTGGATGGGCATCAAGGAGCACGGCATCGACAAGTACGCGCGGCTCATCGAGCAGAATGTAGCGCAAGCCCGCTATCTCGCCGGGCTGGTGCGGGACAAGCCGGAGTTGGAGCTGCTGGCGCCGGCACCCCTGAATATTGTTTGCTTCCGGTTTGCGGCGGATGGGCAGGACGAGGCAACCCGCAACGAAATCAATCACCAGATTCTGGTGCACCTGCACAAGAGTGGGACCGCCGTCCCTTCCAGCACGCAGCTGGCCGGCCGCTTCGCCATCCGCGTGGCCATTACCAACCATCGCACCCGCCTCGAAGATCTGGACGTGCTGGTGTCGGCGGTCATTAGGGAAGGCAATCGACTCACTGGGGTGCAACGTGATGCGCTGGCTTAATGCTTTGCTGCTGACGGCGCTGCTGGGGGGCTGCGCCAAGGGGCCCGAGCCAGCATCACCAGCGGCAGCGCTACCCCGTGAGCCTGCCTCGGCTGTGCCCCTGCTGACGCACGTTCAGGTGCTGGCCGCTGACAGTCTGTACGGCCGGCGGGCAGGTTCGCCCCATGAGCTGGCCGCGGCCGAGTACATCCGGCAGGAGTACGCGCGTTACGGCTTGCTGCCGGCGGTGCCCGACTACTTCCAGCCGTTTACCTTTGGATCCAAAGTGGAGATGGGCGCCGGCAATGCACTGGGCTGGAGCCGTTATGGCAGCGACGGGTTTGCGCTAAAACCAGCCGTGGACTTCCAACCGCTGGGGTTTTCTGCCTCGCAGGAGATTACCGGGCCGCTGGTTTTCGCCGGCTACGGCGTCGGCAAGAGTGACCTCACCTATGACGACTACGCCGAGTTGGATGTGGCGGACAAAGTTGTACTGCTGCTGCGCTACTCCCCCGATGGTACCAATCCCCACGGCCCCTTCAGCGCTCACATGCCGCTGCGCAAGAAGGCGCTTGCAGCGCGGGAGCGCGGCGCTCTTGCTGTGCTGCTGGTAACCGGCGCAGCGGACGATGAAGAGGATGGCCTTCTGGGGATGCGGTATGACCGCGCCGGAGACGCTGGCCTGCCGGTAGTCAACCTAACCCGCGCAGCGGCTGACCGAATGCTGGCGGGGGAGCACCTCAGCATTGACGAGCTCCAGCAGGAGATAAATGCCAGTCGCGTACCGCTGAGCCACGCCGTGCGGGGGGTCGAGGTGACCTTGCGGAGCGTGGTGGTGCCGGTGGAGGAGACCTCCCGGAACGTGCTGGCAACTCTGCCGGGAGCGGGCAACTTGCGGGGTCAGTGGGTCATCATGGGGGCGCACTACGATCATCTGGGCTGGGGCGGCCATGGTTCCGGCTCCTTCCTTCCTGACAGTGCGGCCATCCACAACGGCGCCGATGACAACGCCTCGGGTGTGGCTACCATGCTGGAGGTGGCCCGCTACCTGGCTGCCAATCCCCCCGCCGGGGAGCACCGTCGCTCGGTGATGTTTCAGGCCTTCGGCGCGGAGGAGCTAGGCCTGCTGGGGTCGGCCCACGTGACCCGCAATTCGCCGGTGCCCATGGACAGCATTGTGGCGATGGTGAACTTGGACATGGTGGGCCGGCTGACCGATCGCATGCTGGTGCTGGGGGGAGCCGGGAGCTCGCCGCTCTGGAAAGAACTGCTGCCCAGGCTCAACAGCGACAGGCTGAAACTGGTGTACGATGATGACGGCTTCGGCTCCAGCGACCACCAGTCGTACTACCTCAAGGACAAGCCGGTGCTCTTTTTCTTTACCGGCCAGCACGGTCAGTACCACCGCCCCAGCGATGACGTGGAGTACCTGAACGTGAACGGGATGGCCCTCATTGGGCGGCTGGTGTCAAGGGTTATTGGGGAGCTGGCCACCCGAGCCGAGGCGCCTGCCTTTACCAAGGTGGCCAGCAACGGGCCCACCCGGGGCGGATTTGCCGTGGCTGTAGGCACCCTTCCGGACTACACCTACACCGGCGAGGGCATGCGCTTGTCGGGAACCCGGGGTAGCAGCCCAGCCGACCGGGGTGGGTTGCTGGCCGGAGACGTGATCGTACGAATGGGCACGACCGAGGTGCTGAGCCTGTACGACTACATGTACGCCCTTCAGGAGGCCAAGGTGGGGGTGGCGCTGCCAGTGGTGGTCAAGCGGGACGGCAGGGAGTTGGAACTTGAGGTGGTGCCGGAGCGGCGCAGGGACTAGGCGGCGATTTCCCGTTACCAGTTTCGCGTTATTTCGATACCCCTAAGCCGCAACCCTGTACTCCGCAACTTGCAACTATAGTCGCTCCGTTTTCACCTCCATCAATAGCCAGTCACCGCCGGACTCCAAGAGTTTCAGGATGGCCGCCAGGCGCTTTTCCGTCACGGACTTCTCCGCCGCCACAGTGATGAAGGCCAGCTCGGCCCGGTTCCACATGTCCTGTTGGCCCACCTCGGCCACGGAGACGTTCATACGCTTGAGGGTGCGATCCTTCAGGGACTTGAGCACCCGGCGCTTGTCCTTCAGCGAGCGGGCCTCAGGGATGGACAACACGGCGCGCAGAAGGGCGATATGCATGGCTGCTAGTCGGCTACTGCCCCCCGAGAATGATGGGCAGGCCGTCCTTGCCGGAGCCGATGACCACGACCTTGGCGTTGTTCGAGCCGGCTAGGCTCATGGTGGCCTCGATGCCCTTCCAGCGCAGGAAGTTGTCGCTGATGCCCTGGGCAACGGTCTTGTTGAAGTCGCGGATACCCTGGGCCTCGATGCGCTTGCGGTCGGCCTCCTTCTTCTCCTTGTTCAGGACGAACTCCATGCGCTGGCTCTCCTGCTCGGCCTTGAGCTTTTCCTCGATGGCAGCGCTCAGATCGCCGGGCAGCACCACCTGCCGCAGGGGGGTAGACTCAATGATGATGCCTCGGACCGAGGTGACCTTGTTGAGCAGCACCGCGATATCGTTGGCCACCTGCTCGCGCATGGAGGTGTAGAGGGCCTTGGCCTCAAACTGTGAGGTGATGCCCCGGACAACGGAGCGGAAGTTGGGCAGCAGGATCTTGCGCACATAGTCCTGCTCGCGGCCGATGGTGCGGTAGACCTCCGGAGCCATGGCGCCGTCCAGGTGGTAGATCACGCTGGCCTCCAGCCCGATGGTGAGCCCCTCTTTTGATGGAACCCGCAACTCCTCGCGGCGCTCCTGGGTCCGCACGCTCATCTTGATGATTTCGGCGAAGGGGTTGCGGATGTTGATCCCTTCGGTGAGCGGCTGCTCCTTCACCTCGCCGAAGACCTTCACCACCCCCACCGTACCGGCGTCGATGATGGAGATGGTCTGGAACGCGGCCGCCCCCAGCGCTACCAGCCCGATGATCTGGAGCAGGCCGGGGCTCAGGCCCATCGCCTTGAGCTGCTGGGCCAGCTCGTAGCGCCGCCGCAGCTGGAAGGACAGGAAAATCACGACGATCCCAACGGCCAGAAAAAATACGAACTGCATCTTCGAAGTCTCCTTAAGTAATCATTGCTGTGTAAATCCACCCGGTGACGGGCTCGGAAGCTACCACGGGACGGGATGATTGGCGCATATTTCTTCGTATTCTAACGGAGAGGGTTGTCGATCCCTGAAACACCTTCCCTTGCATTGCAGCGGAATCGGAACTATCATTTACCCCATGAGCAATCTGCAGCACTGACCGGCGTGTCGCTACGGCTCTCTCTGTTCACACCAGTGGACGCGCTACGGCAGCGGATGGGGCTGGCCGGGCCGGCTCCGGACCTTGGCAAGCACTACAACATCGCGCCGGGACAGGAGGTCGCTGTCCTGGTGGAACGTCAGGGATCCGTGCGTCTGGCCCACCGCACGTGGGGGCTGATTCCCGCCAATGCGCATCACGCCGCCGTAGGTGCGGGCCTTTACCAGGTGCGGCGGGAATCGCTGCTGGAGCTGGCCGCCATGCGGGAGCGTCTGGAGCAGCGGCGCTGTGCCGTCCTGGCTGACGGCTTCTTCCTGTGGCAGGAATCGCCGGACGGCGCCCAGCCCTGGTACATCTATCTCGCCAGCCGCGAACCCTTCGCGTTGGCCGCACTGTGGGAGCTGTGGGCGCCCGCCCGAAAGGACCCCATCCGGAGCTGCACCATTGTAACCGCCCCGGCCAACCAGCGGGTGGCACCCATTCACCAGCGCATGCCGGTGATCCTCGCTGGAGAAGCCCTGGCCACCTGGCTCGACAGCGGTATTCGCGAGCCCGACGCGCTGCTGCCCCTCTGCCGGCCCTACCTCGGTAAGGATCTGGAAGCCCACAAGGTGGGGCTGCAGGTGGAGAACGAGCAGCACGACTCACTCGATGTGATCGACCCGATCCTGTAGGGGGGCGCCAGCGGGCGGGCCGGGAGGATCGAGCGAGCATCTGCCCGGCCCCAGCCTGCTAAACAGCTTGTAAATTCGCGCCGGTGCGCGCGGCTATCCAACAAGGAGTCCAATGAGCGGGAATCCCGGCGGCAACAACCGGTTTGACGTACTGGTGATCGGGGCGGGGCCTGGTGGGATGGCCGCAGCCACCCGGGGCGCCCTCAAGGGCCTGAAGGTAGGGCTGGTGAACGGCAAGCGCTTGTGGGGCTACGGCATCCAGGGGGCCTACAAGTCCAAGGGGATGTACGAGCTGGCCAAGGACCACCTGGTGGCCAGCAAGTCCGACAGGGGTTATCTGCCCTCGTCGGTTAAGCTAGATTTTGGCCAGGTGCAGGCCCAGCTGCAGCAGGGCAGCGGCGAGCTGGAGGCGCTCTACCAGGAACAGATCGAACGCCTGAGCATCGTGGAACTGCGCGGGATGGCCGCATTTGTCGATCCCCATACCGTGCGCGTGGCAGGCGCCGACCACAGAGCGGACAAGATTATCATCGCCACGGGCACCACGCCGCGCTGGCTGCCTGCCGTACACCAGGATGGTGAGCTCATCATGTCCAGCGATGAGATCGTCTCACTGGACCGGCTGCCGGAAAGCCTGCTCATCCTGGGCGCCGGGGTCATCGGCTGCGAATTCGCTTCCATCTTCAACGCTTTCGGCTGCCAGGTTACTTTGCTGGACGCCTACCCGGTGATCTTGTCCCATGAGGACGATGATATCATCGACTTTCTGACGCAAACTTTCCGGACCAACGGCATCCACGTCGTCCAGTCCGCCCGCATGGTGGACATGCGCGCAGCAGGCGGCCGGGTGGTGACCCGGCTTAAGGACGGCTCCGAGTTCGATACCGACATGGCGCTGGTATCGATCGGCCGGGTGGCGTGCACGGCGGCGTTGAAGCTGGAGAATGCCGGTGTGGCCGTAAATGCTAATGGCTTCCTACCCATCAGCGATTTCTGCCAGACCAATGTTGACCACATCTACGCCGTAGGCGACGTGGGTCTCCGGGACTCGGAACTGGACATGTGCCTGGTGCACGTTGCCGAGGCCGAGGGCCACCAGGCTATCCATCACCTGCTGAGCGGGCAAAAGCCTATCTCCATGGACCACATCCCGTTCATCATCTTCACCCTTCCGCTGGTGGCCGGCGCCGGGGATAACGAGAAGACCGCCCGGGCCAAGTACGGCGACGTGAGGGTGGCCCGCCTGGCGAACATCCGCAGCCACCGGGCCCACGCCATGCGCTCCTTCGGCGGGTTCGTGAAACTCATCGTTGGGCCGGAAGGGGACGACCGCATCCTGGGGGTGCGGGCGTGTGGACCCCAGGCCGATACGCTCATTGGCGAGGTGTCGCTGTGCATCGCCAATGAGCTACCCTACACCCATCTCATGGACGCGGTGCACGCCCATCCTTCACTGTCGGAGAGCCTCCACAACGTCGCCCGTATGCTGGCGGGGCTTTATCCAAGTACCGACTAGGGCCAAGGCCGCTCACACGACGCATATGACCGCCGAATCTTCCCGACGCCCTATCTCTATTTAATCGCCCTAATCACTTGTGATAGAGTGGATTTATATACGGCGCTAGGATACTGGGCCCTTAGAGCCTCATAATTTCTTTTAAGATCATTTCTAGCCCTAATTAGTCCTTTGGCTTCCTCACACGAAAAGATATCTAGTGCCATAATCACTGTGCCCCACTCCTCTTCATTCAAGGCAGGTAGATCAGGCAACCGTTCAAGAAGAAGCCGGTTATACAGTATTTGCAAGTTTTCAGCTTCATAGATATTGGATTCATTTGCTTCATTTAACAAAATTAACCAGACACTAAGGATTGCAGAATGGAAATGATCTACCCATGCTCCTGTATCTTTGTCTGTGCTCCCAAGGAGCTGTTCAAACTTTTCATAATCTGACCTTGCTTTTGCAAGTTTCACTGCGAATTTAGTCATAACTTATTCAATCTTAACTATTCATGTCTTGTGCGTCGAGTAGGCAGTTATCCGGGTCGACCGGCTCTCATCCATTACCAGTAGCACCTTTCGCGATTTGTCATACAATCTCATGATGCGTCTCAAATCCCTCTCCCAATCTTGGATGAGGTGCTTGGGAATCCTCAGCCCTTGGACACCGCCGGGTAGATCAATATTCTCCCCGTACTGCCATATCAGCTCCGCCACGGCGGGAGGTATTGCTCTCTGCTGCATTCTCTTCATAGCGTGTTCTGTATAATTCAAAAGAGGTTAACCCTGTTGAGAGAAATCATGCGGTTCGATGGGCGTGCCATTCTCAATCTCTGAATCTACTGCGAATAAAAGATTCATTAGAATCGTGCCGAGGTACCGGAAGCGGTATTCGAGGGGATCATCTTCACCCAATAGCCTGCTGAGTTCTCCTTCCTTCTTATTCAAGAAATCTTCTGTCTCTTTGAGAATGTTCAGTGCTTTTTTATGATTGGTAATTCTGTCATTTCGACTCTTTTCCAAAAGACCGGCCATTACTCTAAGACTGACAATTACGATGTGATCTCGGGGCGTCGCCAATTCTTTGGCCAAATGTTTCAAGGATGTTTGAGAGGTTGCACTGATTACGATAGTGACCTGGTTCTTTCGAGGTTGCTTATGATGCTCCATTTGCCCAGCAGCAACTGTTACGAGGTCGGCGAGCTCATCTGAATCAAAGATGCCGTCAAAAATATCTTTAGGCGTCAGATTCCAATCTTTCCTAAGGCTAACCAAATCCTCCATCGCTTCGTTTGAAAGCGCGACCGTGGTTCGTATGGTTGAAGGTTTGATCCGAAGCCGATCAGCTAATGGCTCCAGCCCGCTATCCTGGATTAGCACACTCAATTTTTTGGTTTTGATCCCGCTTGGCATGGTTAAAAGTACGCCTAAAAAACAGTGCTGTCAATAGATAATACGCACATATGTTGCATTACCACTAAACAGATAAGTAACGCTACTATCTCTTGCGAGTGTTTTGGCACCAGCACTGTTAGAACATGATCGAGTAAGCGATTGGCCCGTAATGTGCCCTATGCCCCGACTATTGATCGGACGTCTTATCCAGATTCCACCTTCTCGCCAGTTCGTAGCCCAGCACGCCAAAGGCGGTGGCCACGTTCAGCGACTGCTTCACCCCCGCCATAGGGAGCTGCAGGCAGAGGTCGGCCTGCTCCACCAATTCTTGGGAGATGCCGGTGACCTCGTTGCCAACCACGAAGCAGGCCGGGAAGCGCACCGGCGCCTCCCAGAAGTCCACTGCGTCATCAGTCTGCTCCAGCACCAGCAGCTGCATACCTCGTGCCTGGAGGCTGCGGGCCAGCGTAGCGGCGTCGGCGTGCTTTTCCCACGGGACGGTGTGCTCGGCCCCCAGTGCGGTCTTGGTGATCTCACGGCGCGGCGGAAAGCCGGTGTAGCCACAGAGGTAAAGTCCGGCCAGGTGCAGCGCGTCGGCTGTGCGGAACATGCTGCCCACGTTGTAGAGTGAGCGCACATCCTCCAGCAGGGCGTAGACGGGGAGGCGAGGCTGGCTGCGCACTTCGTCAAGGCGGGGGCGGGCGGCTTTCAGCTCCAAGTCGGTCAGTTTGCGGCGGGAAGCAGCCATGGCGTCTACTCCCACTGGCTGGTTGGGCTTGAGCCCTCCTCGGCGATGAGGTAGGGCTCGTCCCCGGCCCGGCAGGGCTCACCGGTTTCGGGATGGGGCAGGTCCCGGCCGGCCTGGGCCGCCAGTTCGTCCCGGCTGGGTGACTGGAGCGTGGCGGCGTACGCGCCGGTAGCCTTGTCGTGCAGATCGAGTCCCCAGAGCTGGCCCATGCCGGGAAGTTAACCCCCTGGCCGCTACGCAAGAAATCCTTGCGGGCCAGAGCGGGGGCCACTACACTTGAGTAAAGGATTGGGAGCGCTTGATGAAGCATATAAGGATGTGGGTTGTCGTGGCTTTCACGGTCATCCCTCTTGCGGCCCAGCCCCGTCTCACTATTGGCGCGAGTGCCCGCACCGGCCTGGAAGTGACCATCTATCAGGCCAACATCGGGCTGGTGAAGGACACGCGCAGCTTCACCCTCCAGCAAGGGGGCTGACGGAGGTACTACTGGATGACGTGGCCGCCAAAATTCAGCCCGCGACGGTGATGCCGGTGAGCCGATCCTCCGAGCGCCAGTGGTCGGTGCTGGAGCAGAATTATGTCTTCGACCTGCTCACCCCCAACACCTTGCTGGCCAAATATGTGGGCCGGTGGCCGCCGGCCAGGAGGTGGTCTTGAGCTACAAGGTGAGGATCAACCCATGAAACAGGTACTGGTCCTGGGCGGCGGTTTGGTGGGCGGCGTCATCGCCCGCAATCTGGCCGCACCTTTCGGAGACGCCAATGACGGAAACGAGGCCGTGGATGTGGTGGTCGCGGACGCCAATCCCCAGGTGAGAGCCGCCCTGACCAAAAATTACGGCCTGACCACCAGCGAACTGGACATCACTGATGCTGAGGCACTGACCCGTGCCGTGCAGGCGGCGGACGTGGTGGTCGGCGCCGTACCGGGCTCCCTGGGTTACCGCATGCTGGAAACGGTTATCAGGGCCGGGCGGAACGTAGTGGACATCTCCTTCACGCCTGAGGATCCGCTGACCCTAGACGATCTGGCGGTGGAGCACGGCGTTACCGCAGTTGTGGATGCCGGGCTTGCGCCTGGACTGAGCAATCTTGTTCTGGGCCGCTACCAGCAGGAGTACGACCCACTTGAGCGCTTCGTGTGCTACGTGGGCGGGCTGCCGAAGGTGCGCCGCTGGCCGTTTGAGTACCTGTCGGTCTTTTCGCCCATCGACGTCATCGAAGAGTATACCCGTCCGGTGCGCCTGAAAGTGGGCGGCCGCGTGGTACAGCGGGAAGCCCTCTCCGACATTGAGCAGGTAATCCTTCCCCATGTAGGCAGCCTGGAGGCGTTCAACACCGATGGGCTGCGCACGCTGTTATCTACCGTCCCGGTGCCCGATATGCTGGAGAAGACCCTGCGGTATCCGGGTCACGCCGAGCGCATGCGGATGCTCCGTGACACCGGCTTTTTCAGCCGCGAGCCACTGGACGTGGACGGCCACGCCGTAGCCCCCATTGAGGTATCATCACGTCTGTTGTTTGAGTCTTGGCGACCGGGACCAGGCGACGAGGGGCACGATCTGGTGGTGATGCGGGTGGAGCTCACGGGCCAGCTCCGTGGCCGCCTCCTCGTTACTACGGTGGACCTCTATCGCGCCTACGATCCCCTGACTGAAACCACGGCCATGGCCGCCACGACGGGCTACACCTGCGCGGCAGTGGCCCGCGTGCTGCTGGCCGGAGACTACGCCGACCCCGGCATCCGGCCGCTGGAATACCTGGGCGCCGACAAGGGGGTCTACCAGCGGGTGCTGCACGACCTGGCTCGGCAGGGCGTTTCGCTCAATATCAAGCAGACCCAGCCAGACTGAGGCGAGTTGACGTGGACCCGGCCCGCTACGGGCTGGCGGCGGGCTGGTCGCCCAGCGTGGAATCGGCCGCCTGATGATCGGTCGTCAACAGGCTCCGAAGCGCCAGTGAGTCGGCTGGAAGCGCTAGAAGTTCTGGTTCGTAGATGACGGCAGTTGAGTCGTCGGCTGCCAGTGGAAGTGCCAGAGGTGCGGGCAAAACCAGGCGCCCATCAAGACTGAGTTCCAGTAGGGCCACCAGAGCAGTGTCGATGGCAATAGGGTAGGTGGCAGCATACAAGTGCGCCCAGCGCTCGCGGAGCAGCCGCGGCCCATTGGCCTCAAGCCAGCGCTGCCGCAACAGTGGCCGGAGCATCGGCCAGGGCGGAAGGGTCGGTTGGCGATGGCCAGAAGGCTGGGCCAGCACGTAGTAGCCGTCGACCCACAGAGGGCCGACGATTGTGTCCGCCGGGGCCTCCAGCGCCTGGATAAGTGTAGGTGCAGCCCCGCCGTAGAGTGACAGCGGAACCCAGCCCAGCTTGCCACCTGCAGGCCGGGCCCACTCCCGCAGGGTATAACGCCGGGCCAGCGAATCGAAGGCCCCCGTCCCACCGTGGCTGAGCGAATCGGCGATGGCAGCAGCCAACCCGGAATCTGCTACGACAATCTCGCTAAGTTCCACCATTGGCGGGCTGGCATAGCGCTCGAAGTCCACGGCCAGCAGCTGCCGCAGGGAATCGTCTGGCACGTCGGCTACACCGAGAATTCGGGCTTGGATGGTGTCCCACAGCGCCTGTTGGCTGGCCGTCTGGTCGATTCTGGCGGCTTCGGACAGGAAGGCCTCCGCACCGGGCAGCGACTCAACCTGCACCATCATCCTTTCCCACATTAGCAGCTCGTTGATGAGTGCTCGCAGATCTACGATGCTGAAGACCCCCGTGCCGCTGTCCGGGGGCAGCAGTTCCAGGGCTGAAAGGAGCCACTCCACCGTGTGCGGCCTGCCCTCCAGTATGAACAGCGTTTCGTCCACTAGGGTGGCCGCCTGCGGATGGTCGGCCCAAGTTGCCGGCGGGCCGTTGAACAAGCCGGAGCGTAGCGCCTTGCGCATGGCCAACCGCCGCCACCGGATGCGCTGGTCGTCCGCCCACTTTTGGAGGAGTTGCTGCGCAGCCGGGGCCAGCTGAGACTGTAGCAGATCAAGGGCGATGCTTTGCAGGTGCTTGACCCTGTCGAAGTGGCCGTGTGTGGGGCGAAAATCCCTATCCAGAAGTTGAATGACGGTGAAGCCCTGTTCAGAGCCGAACGGTGCTGACACCTGGCCGGGCGCCAGTGCATAAGCGCGGCGGGCGTAGAGGCTATCCAACTCATGGGGGTAGCGCCAACCGGGCTGCCCGGGCCGGTCCAGCAGTCCACTGGGCCTGAAGGCTTGCAGAGCCAGGGACTCGAAAGGCACGCCCGCTGCGAGCCGCTGGCGGAAATCTCCGGCGGTATGTCTGTCCGGCAGGGTCAGGAAGCGGCTCAGCAGGGCAGTGCTGCGGTAGCGGTACTCCGCCTGAATCTCTTCATGCGGCATTACAACCTCATCCATGTAGACGGTCTCAGCCAGCTCCTCCAGCAGGGCGGTGCGCCAGGCCCTGTCACCGGCACGGATCACGGTCGGGCTGGTATCCAGCCCCGTATCGCGGGCGTATTGCCGCAGCGCTGACTCCTCGGCCAGCGAGCGGGCGAAGGAGAGCCGGTGGGCGAAAGCGTCGGGCTGTACGCTCTGGCCGAGATGGGACTGATACCGGCGGGCGAACTGGTCAACGGTGATGCTGTCGCTGCCCACCTGGGCCACCGCCTGAGGGGCCGCAACGGCGGGCAGGGAGACCAGCGTCAGCCAGCAGAGCCATGCCAACCCGGTATGCACAGGAGGCCGCGGCGTGGGCTCATGGCGCCACCTGGCTGCAGCGAGGGGTTTTTGCATATTTCTGTTCACGTCGGGATTAGACCTAAAACAGCCCGAATCTATTAAGCGGCGTGTCCTGGTGAAACCCTTTTTTCCCGTAGCCCAATGGGGTGCAGGGCCTTAGCTTCCGCGGCGGGCAGTGGCTGTTCCCCTGCCGGCATTCCAGCCCCGGTAGCTCAGCTGGATAGAGCAACGGCCTTCTAAGCCGTAGGTCATCGGTTCGAATCCGATCCGGGGTACGATCAAGCCCCTCAGACGAAGGGCTTGAGCCATCGCGCCACCCTTAAGTGGTGGCGTTGAGCGCGCAGCCGGGTATCATTCCGAACGAAATGATGACGAAGCTGCCAGTTGTTCAAGGAGCTGCTTCAGGCGTGAGAGGTCCTTGCGGTTGGCTCGGCGCATGGCGGAGGCCATGAGAGGGGCCGATAAGCGGGAGAAGCCTGAGGGATTACCGCGATTGCGGAGAGTCATGTGAGTGGCGTCTTCGGACGCTGGAACCCACGTATATGTTGTCTCCATGGGAAATGGCCCATCCGAGGTGCGCATGACCATGCGCTCTCCGGGCACGAATTCCACCACCTCATAGGTGTACGCCACGCGTCGGCCCAGGAAGTGAGCAACAAATGCTATTTTGGAGCCGATATTCAGCGGCGGCGAGGTCACCCACTCGACCGACTTGATGTTGACGTACCACTTCGGGGCATTGTCTGGATTTGCGACAAAATCGGCGACCTCTGGATGAGGACGATCAATTGTGATTTCTGTTAGTATATCAACCGCCACCGAACGCTCCTCAGTGTCTGAACTCTATGTATAGCGAATACAGGGATATTCTCACCTCCCAGACCTACTGAAAAGACCCTACAGTTGACAAAATCTAATTCTCGTTTCTGATTAATCCAAAATAAATGCACAGGCTAAGCGCTTGGATTTTCGCTTATTCTTTTTTTGTCTCGATCGTGACATGAGATTTGCGAGTCCGAAGGCCGCCAGTTATGGAACTAAGGATAGCGGCCTCATGGCCGAACATAGAAGCATGCCAGGGGAGATTCAATGGTGGTGATTGATGCACTGGTGGGCGGCACGGGGCTGTCCAGCCACTGGGCAAGCAGCCGGTCGTATGGGGTTGCCGTCGTGAGAACGGGGCCGTGAGGCGGCTGAGATCAGGCGCTTAGTCCTCGATGCTCAAATCCCGGTCGCGCGCCCATTTGGCGCCCATGTTCAGCAGGCAATTCGGCAGCGCCTGACACCCGGCTCAGTTCCACCCGCCCGAATCGGCGGTTTTCAGCCCATAGGAAAAACCGCAAATATCTTGGCAACATTGTTCTGCCAGAGGCAGTCTATCCGGTAGTGCAGCCATGGATAAAATCCTGGAAAAGAAAAGGTGGTCGCTCAAGCGCCTGCTCTGGATGGGCGCAGGGGGTGTGCTTATTGTCTCCGTCGGTTTCGGCCTTGTTGGGAGCGACCGGGGCAGCAGTGTTAATCTGTCGGGCAGTCGGCTCACCGTCACCACCGTACATCAGGGGCAATTCCAGGAATTCATTCCCGTGACCGGCCCCGTTGTTCCCATTCGCACCATTTATCTCGATGCCGTTGAAGGGGGGCGAGTCGAGAAGCGCTTCCTAGAGGCCGGCAGTTATGTGAACGAGGGCGACCCCATTTTGCAGCTCTCCAATACCAACTTGCTGCTGGATATCATGTACCGGGAGGCCGAGCTCTACCAGCAGAGCAACAACCTGCGCAATACCCAGCTGGCCATGGAGCAGAATCGCCTGGCCCTGCAGTCAGAGCTGCTGGAACTCAATTATAAGATCACCCGCATAACCAGGGTGAACGAGCGCAACCGGCAGTTGCTGGAGAAAAGCCTGGTCTCTACCCGGGAGTTCGATGAATCCAACGATGAATACCGCTACCTTCTCAAGCGCAGGGACCTGACCCTCCAGAGCCACCGGCAGGATTCCATATTTCGCGCCACGCAGATCGATCAGCTCGAGGCATCACTGGCACGCATGGAAAATAATCTCGAGCTGGTGAAACTCAACCAGGATAACCTGTTGGTGCGGGCGCCAGTATCGGGGCATCTCACGTCGCTATCGGCGGAGGTGGGGGAGTCCAAGGTGCGGGGTGAACGGCTGGGCCAGATCGACATCCTGGATGGCTTCAAGGCCAGCCTGGCCATCGACGAGCACTACATTACCCGGGTGCTGCCGGGCCAGCGGGGCACCTTCAATCTGGGCAACCGCGAGTATTCCATGGTATTGGCTAAGATCTACCCCGAGGTTGTCAATGGCCAGTTCGAGGTCGATATGCACTTCGATGGGGAGATTCCCGCTGGCATCCGCCGTGGACAGACCCTGCGAATCAGGCTAGCCCTGGGTGAGCTCTCCGATGCCGTGCTCATGGCCAGGGGCGGTTTTTTCAACACAACCGGCGGCCAGTGGGTCTACAAACTGGAACCGGGTGGGAATGTGGCCACCAAACAACAAATCAGGCTGGGCCGCCAGAACCAGGACGAATACGAAGTGCTGGCGGGTCTCCAGCCCGGCGATCGGGTCATCACCTCCTCATACGACCATATTGGCGATTTTGACCGGGTGGTGCTGGACGACTAGGCCGGCTGCCGCAACCACGAACCTTTCTCAGTAGGACGATAAACAAAGGATAAGTGCCATGATCAAAACTACAGATATGTACAAGGTCTTCACCACAGAAGAAATGGAAACCACCGCACTCAACGGCATCAACCTCTCCATCGAAGAGGGCGAGTTTGTCGCTGTTATGGGTCCGTCCGGCTGCGGTAAGTCTACCCTTCTCAATGTGTTGGGCCTCCTGGATACCCCGACTCGGGGCAGCTACAAATTCAAGGGCGATGAGGTAGGGAGCTACAACGAGCGGCAGCGGGCCAACTACCGCAAGTCACACATCGGCTTCATCTTCCAGAGCTTCAACCTGATCGACGAACTGACGGTCTTCGAGAATGTTGAACTGCCCCTGTTCTACCAGGGCCTGTCGGCGGCAGAGCGTAAGCCCAAGGCTGAGGCACTCCTTGAGCAGATGGGCATCCTCAGCCGCCGTAACCACCTCCCCCAACAACTCTCAGGGGGGCAGCAACAGCGGGCTGCCGTGGCCCGGGCGCTGGTGAACGAGCCCGACGTAATTCTAGCCGATGAGCCTACGGGGAATCTCGACTCGGCCCGGGGGGAAGAGGTCATGGCGCTGCTCAAGGGGCTCAATGCCAACGGCACCACCATTGTCATGGTGACGCACTCGCCGTCCTACGCCGATCAAGCCAACCGCGTGGTTCAATTGTTCGACGGCAGCATTGTCAATGGCGCGACCAACGGCGACAGCAAATTCCATGTCTAAACTCATCCCGGCGGCATCAGGATTCGCCGCCCCCAGCACCTACTTTCGTTCTCAAGCGAGGCTCCATCATGTTTGATACCGACATAAAAATTGCCCTGCGAAATCTGGTCAAACACAAGCTCTTTTCGGGCCTGAATATTCTCGGCCTGGCTGTGGGCTTAACGGCGGTCACGCTCATTCTGCTCTATGTGCGGGATGAGCTCAGTTTTGACCGGCAGCATCCCCATGCCGACCGCACTTACCGCATCTGGGTAGAGGGCGCCCTGGGCGGCAACGAGTTCTCCATGGCCATCACCGCGGCTCCCATGGCTGCGGCCCTGCTGGCCGACTACCCCGAGGTGGAGATGGTCACCCGGCTTAGCGGCGGCGGCGGTTTTCCGGTGATCCGCTATGACGACAAGGTCTTCAGTGAAGAGCGCTGGGCCTCGGCCGATTCCACCTTCTCGGACATCTTCCTGCTCAGCTATCTGCTGGGTGACCCCAAAACGGCCCTGATCAAGCCCAACCAGGTGGTCCTCACAGAATCCACCGCCAGGCGCTACTTCGGCGATGAGAATCCCATTGGCAAGTTGCTCAACGCCGACCGCAACACGGACTTCATGGTAACGGGCGTGATTGAGGATTTCCCCCGCACCAACCACTTCCATGTCGATTTCCTGGCCTCCGCGGTGAGTTACGAGCGCAGCGAAAGCCAGCAGTGGATCAATCACAATTTTTACACCTATCTGGTCTTGCGCGAGGGCACCGACCCGGATGAGTTCGAGGCCAAACTCCCCGAAATGGTCACCAAGTATGTAGGACCCCAGATCGAACAGGCGATGGGAGTATCCTGGGACAAGATTCAGGAAGAGGGCGGGGCTGCCTTTGGTTATCACCTGCAGCCCCTCACCGATATCCATCTGCACTCACACCTGGATGAGGAGATTGAGGCCAACGGTTCGGCCACCACCATCTCCATCTTCGGGATGATCGCGCTCTTCATCCTGGTACTGGCTATCATCAATTATATGAATCTTGCCACGGCCAGGTCGGGCAAGCGGGCCAAGGAGGTCGGCGTGCGCAAAACCCTCGGCTCACACCAGGGGGCACTGGTGCGCCAGTTCCTGGCCGAGAGCGTGGTGTTCACGGTCATCGCCGCCATGATTGCCGTGGTGCTGATCAAGCTCAGCCTGCCCTGGTTCAACGATTTCGTCGGGCTGCAATTGGGCTTCAGCCTGGCCATCCTGCCTATTCTGCTGGGCGCCTCCATCGTAGTGGGCCTGCTGGCAGGCAGCTACCCGGCCTTTTTCCTATCGTCATTCGATCCGGCGGAGGTCCTACGGGGCAGCAAGACCGCCATGGGCAAGGGCTCCAAGCTCCGCAGTGGGCTGGTGATTTTCCAGTTCACGGTCTCCATCGTCCTGTTCAGTGGCGCCCTGCTGGTGAAGCGCCAACTCGACTACATGCAGAACAAGCCCCTTGGCTTTGACAAAACCGATCTGCTGGTGGTGGAGAAAACCGATGACATCGGTGCGGATATACAGGCGTTTATGAACCAGCTCCGGGCTAACCCCCGGATCAAGCAGGTCTCCAATTCTACCGCTATCCCCGGCCGAGTAGATGAGTACGGCAGCAGCGTATTCGCCATCGCCACCGACAGTGGCAGAGAGATGCGTCTGCTCAATGTCTCATTTGTCGATTTCCAGTTCGCCGAAGTCTACGGGATTACCATGGCCAAGGGCCGCTTCTTCGACCCGGACTTCAGCACCGACAGCAACGCCGTCATCCTCAACCAGGCCGCCGCCCGCACCTACGGTATTGAAGACCCCGTGGGGATGGACCTGCAGGTCTTTACCGGCCGCAACACCCCGAGGGTGGATATGCGCATCATCGGGGTGATGGATGATTATCATTTTGAAACGCTACACCAGGATATCCGGCCCATGATGGTGTTCCCCATGGGTGCCAGCGTCTGGGGCGGGAGACGAAACTTTGGCAAGTTCGTCACTGTCAAGGTGGAGCCACAGGAGATCGGCGCCACGCTGAGCTCTCTGGAGTCAATTTGGAAAGGGTTCGCTGACGACCAGACCCTGGAATATGTGTTCCTGGATGATGATCTGGACGCACTCTACGCAACCGATGCCCGCACCCAGTCCATTATGTCCCTGTTCACGGTACTGGCGATCTTTATCGCCAGCCTGGGCCTGCTGGGTCTGGCCGCCTTCGCTGCCGAGCAGCGCACCAAAGAGGTGGGGATTCGCAAGGTGCTGGGGGCCACCGTAGCACAGATCTTTGTGATCCTCTCCCGCGACATACTTACCCTGGTGCTAGTGGCGGTGGGGCTGGCTCTGCCGGCCTCCTATCTGCTGCTAAGCCGCTGGCTGGAAGACTTCGCCTATCGCATCAGCTACAGCCCGTCCTCGTTCGCCGTTGCCGGGATCGCCGCGTTGGTGGTGGCCCTGGCAACGATCAGCTACCAGGTGCTGCGGGCCTCAGTGGCTGACCCGGTGAACTCCCTGCGCTA
>JADFSS010000006.1 GCA_022560655.1 Candidatus Neomarinimicrobiota bacterium | reverse complement strand
CTGACGGCATCGAAGGTGCGCTGCCACTGGGCGAAGCCGAAGCCCTGCCCGCTCTCCCAATCGTAGCCGACAATGCCCATCACCTGGTCGGTGAGGCCCAGGGGATAGCTGGCCAGTGCCCAGGAGAGTGAGATCGCCAGGTCCCGATCAAGCTCCGGCTCGGAGATAGAGAACCTGCCCCACAGGTGCTCCACCATCACGTAGAGGCCCGGGCCCAAATCCAGCGTGTAATCGCCTCCAATCATGGTCATTGTGCCCTTGCCAGATACGCCCTTTTCCTTCCCGCCGCGGCTATTGATAATGGCAAGCTCCCCCCACAGCCCCACCAGCCCGTCAACCCGCAGATCAAGGGCGAAGCGCTCCTCGTTGGCCAGGGGGGAGAGCAGGGGTCGGCTGGCGTAATCGCGGTCGGTGGTCTGGCGGTAGTGGTAGCTGAGGGCCAACTCGCCCAGCCCGAACGACATCTCCGCCCTTCCGCCCGGCGAGGGGTCCGCCAGGTCATGGCCGGCATTAATCCAGCCCCACAGGGTCAGGCCACTGCTGGGAAACAGGCGGGCCCGCAACGTGGTGACGCCGCCGGTCTGTCCCGTTGGGTCGCGCAGATCGAAGGTATCGAACCAGGCCAGCGGCCTGATGGGCAACCGCCCCGGCCCGAAGGCCAGCTTCTGCAGGCCCAGACGGAGGTCGAACTTCTCGGCTGCGTAACGGACCCACAGACGATAGGGCTTGAACGTGGTGTCGATCCCCGCCGCACCGGCGCCCAGGAAACCGTCCAGGGTCACGCTGGCTTGCAGGGCCAGTTCGGCATCCAGCCGCGCCAGCCAGCCGCGCCGCCCCATGACCGAGAGGGTGGGGATGAAGCCGACGAATTCTCCATAGCCTGCGCGGTTGGGCGCCGAATCGCTGGCGCCGCTCACCCCCAGCCAAACCTGGCCAGACAGACCCACGGTTTGGGCCCTCATGGGGGCGAGGGATGCTATCATGCCCAGTGCCAGCAGCTGCAGACGCAAGACCATGTTTAATCGAGCAGATCCTGCAAGAAGGTCCGGTCCTGTACCATGATGGACCCCTCGGGAGCGCCCAGGATGCGCTCAATGGCATTTTCGTAATGGGCGATCATTTCTTTCATACGGCCCATATTATCGGGTTTTTCATCCAATTCCAGGATGAGCGGGGCCAATAGTTCGTTCAACTCAATGCCCAGCAGCAGCAGCGTTTGACCGGCCCCATCAGGATAGGGGGTGTCAAAAATTCCTTCCGCGACCCCCTGCCTGATAATCTTGGCCATCTCGGGAGCCGCCAGGGACACCGACCGGGCATTGAGCTTGTGCCTGAGCAGGATATTCTCATCCATGAAGACAACCTTGAGCAGCGTCCTGATGAGCTCCTTATTGGCCACCTTCGAGCTGCGGGATAGTTCAAAAACCTTGTTCAATTTGACCAGCGCATCCGTGTCATCCAACTCAACGACCCGTCTAAACTGCTCCAGCCCGGCTGCGCTCAGCCTGTCCGCCAAGGCGTTCAGCAGAGCCACCTTGGAATCGAAATAATAGTAGAAGGTACCCTTGGCAACGCCCACCTTGTTGATGATGGCATCGACGGTGGTGCTCTCATAGCCCTGGTCATAGAAGAGCGCCTGGGCTGCGTCCAGCAGCTCGGTTCTGCGCTCGTCGTAGTCTTTGGAGATCCGTACCATGTGGCTGCCCCATTTTGACCGACGGTCGGTATAGACTGACGGTCAGTCGAATTTACCGCCACAGCGACCCGCGCGCAAGCTCCTTTTCACGCGCCTGCACCCGTCGGCTGCGCGCATCACATGGGCCGCAGACCAGGGCGGCCTGAGGGTTGCCACCACCCCGCCGTCCCCGGCTTCCGATTTCAGCTCCAAGCTGCCACCGTAGGACTTGACCACCTCCCTGCAATAGTGCAGCCTCAATCCGTTGCCGGGACCGTCGCTTTCACTTCCCGAGTGCGAGACCTTGGTCGAATAATTCGGTTCGAAGACCTGCGGCAGAAGGTCCGCGGCAATCCCGGGGCCGTTGGCGCTCACCGCTAGCCAGACCTGCCCAGCGTCGGCCCCAGTGTAAACGGTGATGCCGCCGTCAGACCGGCCGTGAAACCGGCTAGGGTGTCCCCAACCTCTGGCTCAGCAAGACCCTTGTTCGGGCAATTACACCGAATTATATTCATCAGAATATTTAGGCTAGATCGTAGTCAATGATCAAATACCCTCAAGACGCCAGCCCAGCGTGGCAATCAGGTTCCGACACCCCCACTGGTAAGCACTACCAAAGTGGGACACGGGACGATTGATCTGGCAGCCCCGGCTGTTCATATCGCCGACCTAAACGGAGTCCGGATTTAAGATGCGCTATATTCATTTCCCCCTTGATTTGGGCGCCCATGATGTACTCCAGGTCGAGTTGGAATCGGAAGCCTATCTCCGCTTGGTGGACGACGACAACTACGAGGCCTACCGTCAGGGAAAGAACTACCGCTATTATGGGGGGCTGGCGGAAAAATCGCCGGCCAACATCAAACCGCCCAAACAGGGTCACTGGCACCTGTGTATCGACCTGGGCGGCAAGGATGGCAAGTTGGGTGCCCAGGTGCACATTATCAAGGAGGTCGCGCCCGCCAAGAAAAAAGGGGCTAAGAGCCGTAAGTAGTCGGGCCCCCCTTGCCTTTCGTCCCGGCCATCGCAGGGAGTTCGGCGTCAGATCATGTTTCTAGCGCGGCCCAACCCCCTCAGCGGGGAGCAGCTTCGCCCCGGTAGCGATCCCAAATCGCATTCATTTCATCCAGTGAAGCGTCCTCCGGCTTCTTGCCCTGAGCCAGCAGATCCCGTTCGATGCGCCGAAAGCGGTACTCGAATTTCGCGCTAGCGCCCCGCAGCGCCCCTTCCGCATCGATTTTCAGAAAGCGACCCAGGTTCACCAGGCTGAATAGCACGTCACCCAGCTCCTCCTCCTGGGCACGGGGGTCGGCGGACTTCCGGGCATCCTCCAGCTCACCCAGCTCTTCTCGTACTTTCGCCCACACCGGCTCCACCGTCTGCCAGTCGAAGCCCACGTAGGCGGCCTTTTCCTGAAGCCGCTTGGCGCGGGTCAGGGCCGGTAGCGTAGCCGGCACACCATCCAGGCGGGAAGCACGTCCTTTTTGCCTCTGCTTGGCTGCCTCCCAGTTCTGCTTGGCATGCCAGGGACCGTCCGCCCGGGCAGCCCCAAAGACGTGGGGGTGACGGTCAACCAGCTTCTGGGTGATGGCGACAATACTCTCCTCGAGCGTGAAGGTTCCTGCTTCCTCAGCCATGGCACCCTGAAACAGCACATGCAGCAGCAGATCGCCCAACTCTTCCTTCAGCGCCGGGCTGTCCTCGGCCTCAATGCTCTCAATGACTTCGTAGGTCTCCTCCAGCAGATAGGGGATCAGGCTGCGCGGGGTCTGCTCGCGATCCCAGGGGCAGCCGTCCGCAGCCCTCAATCTGTCCAGAACTCCCAACAATTTCAGGAACTTGTCACCCAGCTGTGGCGCAGGCCGGCTGGGAATCTCGTCAGTGGTCATCGGCATCCTTGGCTGCCCCGCTATCCGCGGCACTGATATGGACCTTGGCGATGCGGTTGCCAGCCAGTGCTTTGACGGTGAACTGGCGACCGGCTGTAGCGATCTGCTGTCCCACAGCAGGGATCTTATCGAAACGGTCGAAGAGATAGCCGCCCAATGTATCGTACTCCCGGTCTTCAGAAAAAGCATGCTCCAGGCGCTCCCCCAGTTCATCCAGGGATACGCTGGCATCCACCAGAAACTCGTCGCGGCCCACCACGTTGATGAGGGTCTCCTCCTGGTCGAAGGGATCGCGCAGTTCGCCCAGCACCTCCTCCACGACATCTTCCAGCGTCACCAGGCCGGCGGTGCCGCCAAACTCATCCACCACGATGGCCACGCTGGTGCGCCGCTCCTTGAAGTCCTGGAGCAGGGACAGCACGCCTTTGCTCTCAGGGACAAAGAAGGGCGGGCGCGACAGGTCCTGGAGGTTGACCGTTGGGCGGGGGGCATCCAGATAGGGCAAAATATCCTTGGCGAAGAGGATCCCCTTCACCTCGTCGATGGTCTCCTTGTAGACGGGTATCTTCGACACCTGGCGGGTGCGAATCAGCTCCAGGGCCGCATCAGTCCCCGAGTTGGACTCCAGGGCCACCACATCCACCCGGGGCGTCATGACCTCATGCACCTCGGTATCCCCGAACTCGAAGATGGATTGGATGATCTCCGTCTCGCTCTGGGCCAGAGTGCCGCGCTTGAAACCTACCTCCGCCAGTTCGATGAGCTCCTCTTCGGAGCTGAACACACGTTCCGGACCGATCCTCAGCAGCCGGGTGACCAGGTGAGTGAGGCCATAGATCAGTCGCCCCAACGGATAGAGTGCGATGACCAAAAGTTTGACGGGCCAGCTGGCGAGCCGGGCAAAGGTCTCAGTGTGCCGGATGGCCAGCAGCTTGGGAATGATCTCGCCGAAGAGCATCAGCACGAGGGCGACCGTGAAGGATTCCACAATCAGTACGAGGGTCAGGTTCAGGCCCAATCGCCCGGCAAGGTCAGCTGCCAGCAGGGCAGCCAGAAAGGCCATGGCAATGTTGACCAGGGTGTTGCCGGTGAGCAGAGATATAAGCAAATGCCGGGGGCGGCGAAGGATTGCCAGGGTACCGGGGTGGAGAGACTTGTCTGCCCCAAAATCCTTGATGCGGCCCTGTATGCGGAAAAAGGCCGTTTCCGCACCGGAAAATATGCCACTCAGGATCAGCAGCGCCAGAAACAGTGCCAGGTTGACGAAAATTGCTGTCATGTGCTGGCGGAGGTTGCCGCCCGGGCCAAAACCCGATCCTCCTCGACGCGCATATGGGCCTGCGCATCGTCCGTGGCGTCGTCGAATCCGATCAGATGCAGGCTGCCGTGCACAACCAGCCGCATGAGCTCCTGCTGGTGGGTTTGCCGGTAGCGCCGGCTGTTTTCCAGGGCGCGTTCCGTGCTGATATAGATTTCCCCATCAAGGGGTTCGCCGCGGTCGTTAAGGTGAAACGCGATCACGTCGGTGTACTGGTCTCGATCGAAAAACTGGCGCTGGAGCTGGCGTAGGTGCTCATCACTGGAAAAGATTACCCGCACAAGCCCCGCCTCAAGACCGCCCACTTGCAAGGCCCCGGTCACCAGCGAGGCGATCAAGTCGCTCGCTAACGGAGGCGCACCCTCATCATCGGCGTCTACCTGAACGTCGATCATTCCGTCGTGATTCCCCGGAATGCCGTGGCCTCGGTAATCTCGATGGCGCCCCCATCCTCGGCCGTGGCTCCCTCGCCATCGGATTCCTTAGCGGCGGCGGGGTAGGGAATGCGGACGTGATAAATGCCTTTGAGTACACCCAGAATGCCGGTGCCTTCGGAGGCGTCTCCCTTGATACGCTTGATCTCCTGAAGCGTCAACGGGCACTCGTCCAGCTGGCCATCGGCCATGCGGCTCTCGATGATGGTGTCGGCCATCTGCTGGATGCGCTGCAGGGTAGGCTTTTGGATCGATTTGGTGGCCGCCTCGATAGCCTCACACAGCATAAGAATGCCGGTCTCCTTCGTATTGGGACGTGGGCCGGCATAGCGGAACGACTCTTCCTTGACCGTGCCGGTGCCGCCATTTTCGCTGACCGCCTTCTGATAAAAGTACTCCACCCGGGTGGTGCCGTGGTGCATGGGTATGAAGTCCGAAACGCCATCGGGCAAGCCGTATTCCTTGGCCAGGCGCAAGCCCTCTTTTACATGCGTGATGATCACCTTGGCGCTGAGGTGTGGGGCAATAGTGTCGTGGGGGTTTTCCTGCCGGAACTGATTCTCGATGAAATATTCGGGACGGGCCAGTTTGCCGATGTCGTGGTAATAGGCTCCCACCCGGCAGAGGAGGCTGTTGGCACCGATGGTGTTGGCGGCAGCTTCGGCCAAATTGCCCACCACAATACTGTGGCTGAAGGTGCCGTTGGCCTCACGGCTCAAGCGCCGCAGCAGCGGGTGGTTGAAATCCGAGAGCTCCAGCAGGGTGAGGTTGGTGGTAATCCCGAATATGACCTCCAGGACCCCGATGAGACCGTAGACCATGATGGGTGACAGGGTGCCGTTGATGGACGCATACAGCAGGTGCGATCCCAGGGTGGCAAGATTGGTGTATTTCAGGAATTCCACTGCCGTGATGCCGATGGCATAGGCCGACACGATGTAGATGATAGCTGCAAATATCTGCCGGCGCCGGCGCAGCTGCCGCACAGAGTAGATGGCCACACTTCCGGCCAGCAGGTTCACCAGCACGAAGTCCAACTTATTGCCTACCAAGAAGCCCATGAGCAGCGCCAATGTCACGGTGGCAATGATGCTGGTACGGGCGTCGAACAGAATGGTGAAGGCCATGGCCACCACGGTGAAGGGTATCAGATACTCGGACAGTTCGAACCGGTGATGAAAGAGATTGGCCATTGCAAGAACCAGGATGATCAGCAGGTTCATGAGCAGGAGTATGCGATTCTGCCGGAACCAGGCACGGCGATAGACATACAGCCAGACATGCAAAAACGAGAGCAGCACAATCGTGATGATGATCATGCCAATGCGCGGCAGCCAAAGTTGAATTCCTCCGGCGGAGGCGATGGCCTGTGCTTTGGCTTCGGAGAGCGATTTCAATTTCCCCAGAATCTCCGGCGTGACCCGGGTATTGGCATCGACGATGAGCTCGTTCTTGAGGATGAAGCCTTTGGATATGGGGACCTTGTCAACGGCGGCCTGCTGCCGTCTCAACGTTGTCTCGGCATCGTAAAGCAGATTGGGGCGGATAAAGTAGATGAGCAGATCGGACCCCACATCGCGCTCAACAACAGCGCCCGCCGGGTACTGTGCCTGGAGCCGGGTCTTGGCCCTGGCCCAGGCCTCATCCAGATCGAGGAGGAATTGAGGGTCTGCGGCCGCTTCCATTCCCTCGCTGATCACAGCAACAGACACCTCCTCCAACTGGGCTTTGGGCAGGTCCAGCACCCCCTCTGCAAGAATATCGCGGACAATATTCGCCAGCTCACGCTGAAGGCGGTCGTAGTTGATGGCTCCATCCAACTCCGTCTCCCCGGTAAAGAAACTGCTCCAGTACGGCGCGTTCAGGTCTAAAGGAAAGCGCTGAGCAAAGTTGCTGCGCAGATCAACCGCTTCCAGGCTGTCGCGCTCCACGGCCTTTTGAGATTTCGAGAAGCGTTCATCATAGCGATAGCGGTAGGCGCGCTGCTGGCTTAGGACCACCTTGGCTTCGGCCCGCTGGACGCGCTTTACCCGGGTAAACAGATCGGCGAGGCCCGTGCGTTGATCTGCCGCCACCTGGGGGTCGCGGCGAAACAGGTAGGGCACTGACGTGCGCGCCGTCGTGCGCTCGGCCTCCAGCGTTTCCTCGCTTTTGAGCACCGGGAAATTGAAGGGAGCAATAATACTTTCCCGGGTGATCTCCTGAAGGTCGTAGCGATATTCAAATTGATTACCAATGGGAAATTGCACGGAGATTACAATGATGCTGCCCGTAAGAATTAGCAGTCGATAGAAGCGGTCCGACCGCAGCCTGGCAATCGAAAGCAGGGTATTGATTAGCGGTCGACGGGAATCCAAAGCCATTACAGCCCTGCGGTTTCTTCCAGGATCTGACGGCCAATGATCATGCGTTGCACTTCGCTGGTCCCCTCACCGATTTCCAACACCTTGGCATCCCGGAAAAAGCGCTCCACCTGGTACTCCCTGATATAGCCATAGCCCCCATGAATCTGGATGGCTTCTCCAGTGATGCGCATGGCCAGCTCGCTGGCAAACAGTTTTGCCATGGCTGCCTCCTTGTCCACGTTGCGGCCCTGATCTTTCTGCCAGGCGGCGTGATAGACCAGGTGCTGGGCAGCTTCGAGCTGGGTAGCCATATCGGCAAGTTTAAACTGAATTGCCTGAAATTGGCTGATCTTTCGGCCAAAGGCCTCGCGCTCGCGGCTGTAGTTCAAGGCCAGCAGATAGGCCCCTTCGCCCGTGCCCACAGACAGGGCACCCACCGAAATCCGGCCCGCCGTCAGCGCCTGCAGAAACTGCCGCAAGCCCATGGCCGGTTCGCCGAGCAGGTTTCCCACGGGAATTTCCATGTCTTCAAAATAAAGTGCCCGCGTGTCGGAGGCCCGCCAACCCATTTTTTTCTCCGGCTTGCCCAGCCTGAGGCCCGGCGTATCCCGCTCAACCACAAAGGCGCTGATGCCCTGATCCTCGCCACGATCCAGCAGGCGTGCCGTGAATACAATCACCCCCGCATACCCGGCATTGGTACAGAAGGCCTTCTGGCCGTTGATCACGTAGCGGTCCTTCTTTCTCTCGGCGGTGGTCTGAGTAGCACCGGCATCGCTGCCGGCGCCCGGCTCGGTCAGACCGAACGCACCCAGGATTTCCCCCTTGGCCAACGGCGGCAAATACTTCTTCTTAAGTTCCTCGGAACCAAACAGGAAAATCGGCATGGCCCCCAAGCTGGTATGGGCCGCGGCGGTGATAGCCACGCTGCCGTCCGCTTTAGCCAGTTCGTGGATGGCAATGCAGTAGGCCACCGTATCCATGCCTGCTCCACCGTAGTCCTGGGGGATGGGAATCCCCAGCAGCCCCAGTTCGGCCATCTGGGCCACCAGCTCGGTGGGGAAGCGCCCCTCCCGGTCCAGCTCATCGGCCACTGGCGCTACCTCGTTGCGGGCAAACTCGCGCACCATGTCCCTTAGCAGCCGGTGCTCCTGGGAAAAGTAGCGTGCTTCCACGCCCATTACGCTACCCCTACCATTTCACCAGCGCCGAGGCCCAGGTAAAGCCCGAACCAAACGCCACCAGGACAATATAGTCGTCCCGCTTCACGAGACCCCGCTCCACCGCCTCGGCCAGAGCGATGGGGATACTGGCCGCCGTCGTGTTTCCATAGCGCTCGATATTGGAGTAAACCTTGTCTTCTGCTACCTGCAGACGCCGGGCCACCTCCCTGGTGATGCGCAGGTTAGCCTGGTGCGGGACGATGAGGGCCAGATCATCGGCGGTCAACCCGCGGTCGGCCAGGGCCTCCCGGATTGATTCCGGAAAGCGTACCACAGCATGCCGGAATACTTCGCGGCCATTCATCTTCAGCCAGTGGCGGCCCGCCTGCAAGTCCTTGATGGAGATACGCGGATTGCGCCCACTGGCCGGTGCCTCCGACCACAGCTCTTCGGCGTACTTGCCCTCTGAGTGCAGGTGGGTGCCCAGAATTCCGCGATCCTCCTCCGTGGCCGACACCACCACTGCTCCGGCGCCATCACCGAATATCACGCTCACATCCCGACCTTCAGCGGAGAAATCCATGCCCGTGGACTGGACCTCCGCCCCCACGACCAGGACCTGCCGGAAAGTTCCGGTGCGGATATATTGATCGGCGATGGACAAACCGTAGACAAAGCCTGAGCACTGGACGCGGATATCCAGGGCGCCAATATTATCAAAACCCAGCCGGTCCTGCAACAGGCAGCCCGAGCCGGGGGCCATGTAGTCCGGTGTGGAGGTGGCGAAGATAATCAGATCGATATCGCCCACGGTAAGGTGGGCCGCTTCCAGGGCACGTTCGACGGCGGGGATGGCCAGATCGGTGGTACCTTCGCCCTCCGCAGCGTAGTGCCTTGTCTCAATACCGGTGCGTCTGCGGATCCATTCGCTATTGGTATCCATGTGGTTGGCCAGATCGTCGTTGGTCACCACCCTTTCCGGGACGTAGAATCCGGTCCCGGATATGTAGGCTGCCGTCATGACGTCGCTCCCAATCTTATGTCCTTCAACTGCAACTGAACCGTCCGGTTTCCCCGCCATTCATTTTCTTCCACAACGTAAGCGATATCCAGGGGTTTATTCAAGAGGAGTTTTTCGAAGTGGTCAGCCAGGTCGAATCCGATGGCGTCAAAAGCAACACCGTTCTGCCTGAAGCGGCATTTGATGTGCGTGGCCGAGTCGCCCACCAGGCGCGGAGCCCCGTTCACTTCCACACCCCGGCTGACGAGAATGGGTCGCCGGTTTCCGGGACCGTAGGGCGCCAGTGAGTCTAAAAAGCGCATGAACCGGCGGTCGATAAGGCCCAGCTCGCATTCTCCTTCAACGGTAATCCTGGGTCGCAGCTGATCAGGAGTGAGCATCCTGTCCGCCCAAGCGAGCAGTGTTGCGGTAAAGTCGGGCAGCCGCTCCGCGCTGATGGACAGCCCGGCGGCGTTGGGATGACCCCCGTAGCCCAACAGGCTTGCGCTGCATTCGGTGAGGGCCTGATACAGGTCGAAGCCAGGAATACTGCGGGCTGAGCCTCTGCCCACACCTTCCCTGAGGGCGATGATGACCGTAGGCCGGTGGTAGAGGTCTCGAATGCGCGCCGCCACAATTCCGATCACCCCATGGTGCCAGTTCTCATTGCTGAGCACCAGCACCTTCTCGCGACTGAGATCGTGATGGGCATTGACCTGGAAGATGGCCTCCTCAACGGTATTGTCCTGGATGAGCCGGCGGCGGTCATTTTCCGCCACCAGCTCCCGTGCCATACTCACCGCCAGGTAGTGGTTGGAGGTGGTGAGCAGCTTGATGGCCCGGCCAGCATCACCGAGGCGACCGGCGGCATTAATTTTGGGGGCGATGCCGAAGACCAGGCGGCCCACTGTCACCTGCTTGCCGGCCATACCGGCTACCTGCCACAAGGCCGCCAACCCCGGCCGTGCCCGTTCGCTGACCAACCGAAGTCCCTCACTCACGATGACCCGGTTCTCGTCCACGATGGGCACAATATCAGCGGCCGTGCCCAAAGCCACCAGATCGGCGAAACGCCAGACCAAGCCGGAGTCGAAACCGCCCCGCTCCGCCACTGCCTGGGCCAGCTTGAAGGCTACGCCGGCGCCGCACAGCCCCTTGAATGGATAACGGCAGTCGGCCTGCTTGGGGTTGAGGATGGCTACGGCTTCCGGCAACCGGTCAGCGGGCATATGGTGGTCAGTAATGATCACGTCAATGCCCCGCCGGCGGGCCTCGGCTACCTCATCCCAGCCCGTGATCCCGCAGTCACAGGTGATCAGCAGATCCGCGCCGATGAGCTCCGCGTAATCAAGGCCGCCCGTGGATAGGCCATAGCCCTCGGTGTCCCGATTAGGCACGTAGGTGGCGGCGCGGGCGCCCGTTGCCTGGAAAAACAGGTAGAGCATGGATGCGCCGGTGGTTCCGTCCACGTCATAGTCGCCAAATATGAGCATGGGGCGGTCGGTGCTCATCTGGGCCAGCACGCGGTCGACGGCTTTGGCCATGTCTTTCATGAGGAAGGGGTCGTGCAGCTGTTCCCGGCCGGGATGGAAGAACTTCGCGCCTACCTCCCGGTCGGTGATCCCGCGCTGCACCAGGACGCGGGCGTAGATTTCCGGAACATCAAAGGCCGCTACCGCCCGCTGAACCAGGTCCGGGTCGGGCGTGGTGAAATCCCACTGGGTGCTCACATCTGACAAACCTGGGATCGCTCAACTCCTGTGTAGTAGAAGGGCGCAGCCCACCTAAAGATTTGGAGACCGGCCTATAAGCCGAATTCTGTATCCCGAAACTTCGGGATGATGGCTATTCATCTGGACCTGGCCTCGCAGCCAGGTTCTAGCGACCTACCCGCGCCCCATCCCGAAGCTTCGGGATACCAGCGGACCACTGGCCCGGTCCCACATGGGGACCGGAGGGCGCTGCGCGGTCTTGCTCCAGGCGGGGTTTACCAGCTCCCGGCCTCACAACCGGGACTGGTGGTCTCTTACACCACCGTTTCACCTTTGCCGTGACCTGCCCGAGGGCCGGCCACGGTAGTCTATTCTCTGTGGCACTTTCCGTACGCCCGGCCGGAAACCGCATCGCGGCACCGGTCGGACGCCCCTCCCGTTAGGAGGCGCCCTGTCCCGCGGAGTTCGGACTTTCCTCTCCCCGATTCCAGTTCACCTTTCGGCGCACGAAATGGGGAGCAGCCATCCGGCCAGTCTCCAGGGTGAATTTAAGGGCAATTGGGCGCGTTGGGACATGAATCGGGGCGGTTGGGGCGTGCAGTAATATTAGCGGAGGGGCCTATTCCTCCGCCCAGTACAGGATGACACCACAGCTGTCACAGGTAACAATCCGGTCCATCGCCTTGATCTCCACCTGTTGCTGGGGCGGAATACGATGGAAGCAGACGCCGCAGGCTCCGCGCGATATGGGCACTACAGCGCGACCCTCCCTGGCAGCACTGATGCGCTCATACGCCCCCATGTAGCGGGACTCTATCTGGGGCTGGATCTGGTTGCGCTCCTTGGAAAGGGCCGTGCTGCGCTCGTCGTTGGCCGCCACAGTTGACTTCAGCGATTTCTTCTGGGTATCGAGGTCGACGCGCTTTTGCTCCGCCAGGAGTTCATCGCTCTTCAGCTCATCGGTAAGCCGCTGACGTTCTTCGATCAATTCCAAGGCGTGAAACTCACCCTCGTCCACGCTTTTTTTGGCGCCATCGATTTCTGCCGACAGGGCGTCGTAGGCCCGGTTGGTGGCCACCAGCAGGAGCTGCTCCTGATATTTTTTCAGCTGCCCGCGGGTGTCTTCCAGCGTCCCCTGCAGCTGATTACTCTCGTGTTCGATTTCTTCGAGCCGGACCCTCTTTGCCGCCGCACCTTTCGCCAACTCATCCAATTCATCGGAGAGTCGTTCTACCTGGGCGGGCAGGTCCCCCTTCTGCTCCTCAATCTCCATGAGTTCGGAGTCCACCGCCTGGAGCTTGATGAGCAGAGCCAGGCTTTCCTTCATGCTGTGGACCTGCAAACGAGCGTAAGCAAGGCACCGGACGGTGCGCGCTGAGAAACGGGCCAGGCAATGTGGGCCTTAAACCCTGCGCTCAACGACATCAGCTGGCATTCCGCACGGGCATGTGGGCAGTATCCGACTCGAACGGATGGCCTCTGCGATGTGAACGCAGCGCTCTAACCAACTGAGCTAACCGCCCCAAAAAGAGCGCGCTAATTTAATGCGCCCAGCGATTAACTGAAAGCGTTGCCATTCGCTCGGGCCCGCGTCGACCCCACGCCCCAGGGATGACCTGAAATCCCGACTAGAGGGCCTCAAATGCGTTGTGTATCCGCTGGTTCAAGTAACGCCGGTGGGCCCTGGTTTCCGGGTCACCTTTCGCTTTGGCAACCTGCTGTCTGATCCGCTCCAGGCTGCTGTAGGCGGCGCTTTTTGCCATATGGTGGTAGGCGCCTTCGGGTGCAATGACACCCATGAGCCGGTTGACGTACTCCACCTGAAGGTTCTGGCGGTAGGGGTTCACGTCGCCTCGGGCGTCGGCCTTGAAAATAGCCGCGGACAGGTCGGCCAAGTATTCTGCCAGCCCGTACTCGTTACCATATAGCTGGGTATCGGACATGCGCTTGAGGAGCTGGGCACCGAGCAGGTGGTCCAGCGTATTCTTGTGGATGTCGAGCACCCGGTCAGTGAGCTTGGGATCTTCGGTCTGCTCCCAGAAGTCGAAGCTGCGGCGCTGCAGTTGGAGGTAGTTGTGCAGCTGCCCGGGTGCGTCAAAAGCGTCGGGTGCAAAGACGTACTCCGCCAAGGCCCCCAGAGCCCGTTTCTGCTCATCGTAGTCCACCGGAGTGAGCGGCATCCCGCCGCCGTCCTGCCCCACGAAGGCCCGGTCCACGTAGACCCCGCCGATATAACGGGAGACCACCGCAGCTGAAAGCTTATACTGCACCGAAAGTACGTTGAAGGCATCCGCAAGGGCGTGGTAGGAGGCGCCCTCCACGGCGAATTTGCTTTTGAGCTCCGGGTAAAGATTCCTGATGAGCTGGAACCGCTCAATGGAGTAGCCGATGGCGTCGCTGGACATGTCATTGATCATCACCCTGGGGTCGATGCCACGCTCGGGCGAGCGCATGTCATCGGCATCGTTGCCAAAGGCCAGCCGGGGGTCCGTGGAGCGCGACAGAATGGCCCGCCGCTGGGCCGCTCCCGCTGGGCCGTCCAGTGCCGGCGAGTAGCCGAATTCAATGGCCCACCGGTCGTAGGGACCGGGCCGGGTTGTGTAGTATTGCCCCTGCTTGGTGCGGTCCAGGGCCAGATTGATGGCGGGGTAGTCCATGACCGAGCCGGTGAGACCCACCACCCGGGTCACGCTCGTGTCGTGCACCTGGTCAAGCCCATGCAGTTGACTCGATTTCATGTTATGCATGAGTCCCAGGGTGTGCCCGACCTCGTGCAAGGCGAGATACATGAGGCCTTCCTCAACCAGCTGCTGCTTGGCACCGTCCACCACCCCATCGACCGACAAAACGGCACTGCCGAACAGATTGCCCAGATGCAGATAGTTGCCCGCCGAACAGTACTGCGGCTCCTCCTGCGGACTGATGTTGTCAACCGCCGTCTTGTACAGCCGGTCGTACTTGAACCGGTTGGTGAAATAGACCCACTCGAGCATGATATCCGCGCCCAGAATCTGCCCGCTGCGCGGATTGACGAAACTGGGGCCGTAGCCGCCGAAGGATGGCTCGGGCGAGGAGGTCCAGCGGAGGACATTGTAGCGTATGTCGCCGGCATCCCAGGTGGCGTCGTCGGGCTGGACTTTGACCTGAATGGCATCCTTGAAGCCCGCCGCCTCGAACGCCGAATTCCAGGCCAGCACCCCACGGGTGATGGCGTCGCGCAGCTCATAGGGAGTGGTATTTTCCAGCCACCAGACGATGGGCTCGGTGGGCTCAGAGAGGTCGGCGCCGGGGTCCTTTTTCACCAGCTGCCAGCGGTGGATCAAATCGCGGTAAGGGGTAGCGCTGGTGGAGGTCAGATCGGTCACCCGGCTGGTGAAGAAACCCACGCGGGGATCGTCCATGCGGGGCTGGTAGCTGTTCCTCGGCATGGCGATAAGGCTGTGCTGCACGGTGATACTCACGGCACGGGCATCGGTGATGCCCCCCCGGCCCTGGTTCACCGGCGCCGGGTTGTCGTATACATATTCCACGATCACGTCCGTGTTCTGCGGATAGCTGCGTATGCTCACATATTTAGTCTTGTCCTTATTCAGCTCGCCCAACTTGAATTTCTTGGCGGCATCCTTGTCATCGGGATCGGGCGACGGCTTCAGCTGCAACAGGTTTTCGGTACGGAACAAGGCGTCGGCACTGATGAGGTATTCCTGGCCCTTGCGCTCGGCAACTATTTCGGTCGAGAGCAAAACCGCATGACTGATATTGGCCTGTGACGCACGGCTCAGCGGGTTCTCCTCATCGAAGTAATAGGATGTATTGGGGGCCACCAGCTCGATACGGTTAAAGTATTTGCGCAGGGTGAAGACCTTGGCCTGCCGGTAGCGTCCCCGGAAGTGGCCGGCATCCCGCACCCCCTCGGTGGTATGGGCAAAGTGGACATATTCCTGGTCCAACTGGCCCTCCTTGATGAGTAGATAGGTGCTGCCATCGTCCTTGTCCTGGTACAGGGTAAACAGCCCCGCATACTTCCGGGCATTCTTGGTCTTGTCCGCGATGGTGGCTTTTTTCTCTTCATCTGCCTCCTCCCGGGCGCCCAGGCTGCCAAGCAGCAACGGGATCAACAGCAACAGGGCCAGCGAATGGGTCTGAGAGCGGAATGTTCGGCGCATGGCGTACCTCCGGGTTGCTCCAAGGTTACGGACGGCGGACACGAATTAAAACGGTGTCCACGCGCCAAATCGGAGAAATGTCAGGCCGGCAACAAAGTGGCTGCCGCAGGATAGCATATTACTCAGTGACTGGGGAAAGCCTTGCGTCGCCAGGAGCGCCGCCCTAATTTGATTTCCCCGGTACGCACTGCATGTTGGTCACCCCCCAGTTCCCGCCCCAGATGCCCGCAGTGCAGCGTGACGCGCAACGCCGTCTGCCATGAACCCTGTCGGCATCGGTATCCTGGCCTTCGCAGCCTACTTTGGCTATCGTGGTTTCCAGCGTGGCCTGATCGAAGAGGTTGGCCGGCTCGTGGGTTTGGTGGCCGCCGTCATCCTGGGCTACAGGCTGTCCCACCTGCTGCTGGAATATATCCCCCTGGGCAACGAGCTGGCGCAGTCTGCGGCGGCCTTCGGCGCGATCTTTTTCGCCACGCTGCTCGTCGCTGCCGCCATCACCCGGGTAATGCGCACGCTGCTGGAGCTGGTCTTGCTGGGCTGGCTGGACCGGCTGGGCGGGACCGTTTTCGGCCTGCTCAAGAGCCTGGTTGTGCTGGGTGTGCTGATCTACATCCTGGAGAGTTTCGAGCCCAGCCGATTATTTATTGAGCGGCTGGAGCACCAATCGGTGATCTATCGCCAGTTGGTGGCGGTTAAGAACGGTCTGTTCAAGGCACTCACGCTGGACGAGATGATCCAGGACGTGCAGGAGCGCATGAAGGATGTGAAGCCCGAAGACCTGATCCGTCCGCTCATGGGCAGTCGCTGACTTGCTGCCGAGGGTGGTGCTTCTTGAAGCGGCGCGCGCTGCGCTGCAGTAAACATCAGGGCCGCACCTGCTTTCCGGGGTAGCCTTAAATTTCACCTGATTCCTTCCTCGTCAGCACCGGCTTGAGGAGCACCCGATGATGAACACAGCCACCCTTTCCAGCGCCGTTGCCGCCGGCCTGATATTGCTGGCAGCCTGCGGCCCGGCCCCGGACCACGCCCTCATCATCAGGGGCGGCACCATCTATGACGGCAGCGGCGCGGCGCCCTACGTGGCCGATGTGGCCCTGGATGGCGACACCATCAGCGCCATCGGTGAGCTGGATTCGCTCACCGCTCGCAGCGACATCGACGCCTCCGGCCTGGCGGTGACGCCGGGCTTCATCAACATGCTCAGCTGGGCCAACGTCTCCCTGATTCAGGACGGCACTGCCCAGAGCGATATCCGCCAGGGGGTGACGCTGGAGGTGCTGGGCGAGGGCAGTTCCATGGGGCCGCTGAACGCTGCCATGCGGGAGCGGCGCCGGGCTCGCCAAGGAGACTTCCATTACGAGGTCACGTGGACCACGCTGGGCGAATACTTGCAGCACCTGGAGGACCGGGGCATCGCACCCAATGTGGCCTCTTTCGTGGGGGCCAGCACGGTGCGTGTCCACGAGCTGGGCTACGAGGACCGGCAGCCCACCCCGGAAGAGCTGGCGCGCATGCAGGGACTTGTGCGCGCGGCCATGGAGGAGGGCGCCCTGGGCGTAGGCTCCTCCCTGCCCTACGTGCCGGACAACTTCGCCACCACCGCTGAGCTCATCGCCCTGGCCCAAGCCGCCGCCGAGTACGATGGCATGTATATCTCCCACATTCGCGATGAGAGCGACGAGATATTCCCGGCGCTGGATGAATTCTTCGAGATCGTGCGGGCGTCCGGAATTCGAGGGGAAATCTACCATCTCAAGGCGGCCCGGCGTGCGAACTGGCACAAGCTGGACGCAGTGATCCGGCGCATCGCGGCGGCCCGGGCAGAGGGCCTGCCGGTCACAGCCAATATGTACACCTACCATGCCAGCTCCACGGGGCTGGATTTCATCTTCCCTGCGTGGGTGCAGGCAGGGGGACACGAGGCCTGGATAGCGCGCCTAAAGAACCCGGCCATCCGGGAGCGTGTGGCGGCGGAGCTGGACATGATCCCGCCCGAGGATATCCTGCTGGTGAGTTTCCGCAATGAGCAGTTGCGCCACCTGGTTGGCAAGACCGTGGCGGAGGTAGCGGCCCAGCGAGGCACCTCTGCCGAGGCGACCATCATCGACCTGATCATCGAGGACGACAGCCGTGTAGGGACGGTGCGCTTCACCATGAGCGAGGACAACGTGCGCCGTAAGGTGGCGCTGCGGTGGGTGAGTTTCGGATCGGATGCAGCGGCGCCGGCGGCCGAGGGGTTGTTCCTCCAGTCCAATCCCCACCCCCGGGCCTATGGCACCTTCGCCCGGCTGCTGGGCCATTATGTGCGCACAGAGAAATTACTGAGCCTGGAGGAGGCCGTCCGCCGCCTCACCCATTTCCCGGCCACCAACCTGAAGCTGGACCGCCGGGGATTGCTGGCGCCAGGATACTATGGCGATGTGGTGGTCTTTGACCCAGCGACCATCATTGACCACGCCACCTTTGAGGCGCCCCACCAGTACGCTACGGGAGTAGTCCACGTGTTCGTCAACGGCGTGCAGGTGCTCAAGGACGGCAACCACACGGGTGCCACGCCGGGCCGTTTCGTCCGGGGGCCGGGCTGGAAGCAGCCGGAGAAGCGGGAGGTCCGGCGCGGACCGTATGGCTACTGACGGACCGTCGGCCGCACCCCATATAGGGCGCACGGGCATGCCCAAACCTATGACGACCCTATTGCTCTTAATGCTGCCGGCCTATTCGCGCCACAGCTGGCGCTACTTTTAGCGCTGCGACCATCGTAAAATAACCCCGACTCATGGCCCGCATTCCCGAGGAGACGATCGCCCGGATTCGTGACGCCGCAGACATTCTGGATGTGGTGAGCGGCTATGTGCAACTCAAGCGACGGGGGCGCAACCACTTCGGCCTCTGCCCATTCCACCAGGAGAAGACCCCCAGTTTCAGTGTGAACCAGCAGAAGCAGATCTTCCACTGCTTCGGCTGCGGTCGGGGCGGTAACGCCATCAGCTTCGTCATGGAACTGGAAAAACTCACTTTTGTGGAGGCGGTCCAGCGGCTGGGGGACCGGGTAGGGATACCGGTGGAGCTCTCGGGCGACGGCGATCCGCGCAAGAAGGCCACCGTGCAGCAGATTTTCGACCTGGGCGAGCTGGCCAGCGAACACTTCCAGAAAAACCTCCGGGGCCCAGCCGGGGCGCATGTGCGGGCCTATTTGAAGGAGCGGGGGATCAGCGAGACCACCCAAGCCCTGTTCAAACTCGGCTACGCGCCCCCGGGCTGGCAAAACCTGCATGCGAGCGTGGGGCAGCACAAATTCTCCCAGGAGGCCCTCAAGCAGTCGGGGCTGTTCGGCGACGGCGAGCGGGGAACCTACGACCGCTTCCGCAGCCGCATCATGTTTCCCATCAGCAATATCGCCGGGCGGGTGGTGGCCTTCGCCGGGCGGGTGTTCGAGAGTGAGGATCCGGCCAAATACATGAATTCGCCGGAAACCCCGGCCTATCACAAGGGCGAGATTCTTTACGGCCTGGCGCTGACCCGGGGCGCCATACGCGACCAGGAGGCGGCCATCATCGTGGAGGGCTACCTGGATCTGATCCAGCTGTATCAGGCCGGCATCAAGAACGTCGTGGCTGTATCCGGCACCGCACTCACCGACCGCCACGCCCGGGAGCTGCGCAAGCTCGCCAGCAACATTGTCGTGGCCTACGACGGCGACGCTGCAGGGGTGCAGGCCGCCATCCGAGGTGGCTACACGCTGCTGCGCAACGGCCTCAGCCCCCGGGTGGCCGAATTGCCGACGGACGTGGACCCGGACGACTGGGTGCGGCGGGAAGGCGCCGGGCCTTTCCTGCAGGCTGTGGAGGCGGCCCTGCCACTCCTGGATTTCCACCTGAGCCATTTTCAGGGCGATCTGCAGCAGCCGGGGGATTTGCGCCGCTTCCTTGATGAATCGCTCCAGGAACTGGCCCAGGTTCGCGACCCCCTGGTGCGGGAAATACATCTCAAGACGGTGGGGGAACTCACCGGCATCAGCGAAAGGGCACTCCATGAGGCCCTGCAGCGCCTGCCCCGCTCGGGGGCCGGGCCAGGCCTTGCGGACCAGGCAGCCGCCGGCGATTCAACACCTGCTGTTGAGCCCACGCGGGCCAACAAGGCGCAGATGACCCTGATCCGGCTGGCCTTCGAGGACAACAGTGCCGTGCTGAACCTGCTGGTGGACCGGGCCACGGAGCAGCTCTTCACACAGCCCCTGCTTGGGGCGCTCTGGAAGGCGGTGGCCCCCGCGCTGGAGCAGGAGCTCATCCCCGATCCCGGCACGCTCATGGACCAGCTCGGCAGCGACGCGGAGCGCCAACTGCTCAGCCAGATCTTAATGGCCGCCGAGTTGCCGGGCGGCGACGATACCCGTGCTGCAGTTGATCTCATGTCCCTGGCCATCGATTGCCTGACCACCCTCCAGCGGGAAACCCTCCTGGCACAAATCGAGCAGCGGCGCAGAGCGCTGCAGGAAGCCGAGCAGCAGACTGAGCAACCCCCCACTGAGATCGTGAGTGAGGTGGCCGCCATGCAACGGGAATTGGCCAGTCTCGGAGACCAGTTCGATAAATACCGTTTGGAATAAGCGGTGACGATCCGCCGCCAATCCTAATCAGGACCGCCCCCCTTGACTATCCAACTGCCAGCGGCTAGATTCACTTTCAGAGGCATCCTGATGGGACCTGACTGGCACACATTACGGCGTTGGGCACACCTTGTGGGCATGGCGGCGCTGCTCAACGGTGGTCTACTTGCGCAAGACAGCAAGCCCGAGGCCACGGTTGGCTACCTGCGCCTGTTCAGCGATACGGATCTTGTGCAGATCTATCTGGATGGCGAATTGATCGGCTACACCCCCATCCGTGAGCAGATCACCGTAACCCCCGGCTGGCATCACATCAGTTTCTTCTCGCCAGAGTTCCGCTGGGAGCATTGGACCCATCGTCAGCGCGACATCCTGATGAGCGTGGTGGAGGCGGGTACCCGCCGGGTCATGGTGGAGCCGGGACAGCTGCTGGAAGTCACCATGGATTGGCATGCGCTGGAGCAGCGGCTCATGGCGTATGAATCGGGCCGGACCATCAGCGCAATCGTAGGGGTAGGGCTGGTGGCGGTGGTGCTGCTCCTGCTTGCTGCCGCTTCATGAGACGTTATCTGGCTGCCATCATCCTCGCCGGGGCGGCACTGGTTAAGGCGCAGGATTCGCTCGCGGTCCCGCCCCCCGACTCAGCCCGCAGCATTTCGAGCGGGCCACTGGCCAGCTCATTTTATGATCCGCCCGCCCTCAGCGACCTGTGGGCCCGGTTCTACGATCGGGTGGACGGGATGAGCGATGAGGCCCTGACCCGGCGGTTCGTCCAGGGGTTGCTGGACTCGCTGACGGAGACCATGCAGGCCGAAATCGACACGCTGATGGTGCGGGCCCGGGCCTTTGAGTCCAGCGAACAGGGCTACGCCCATCGCTTCTATCGCAGCCCCCTCACCCGGGAACAGGTGTTGGGCGATCCCATCAGCGAGGTCGAAGCCGCCGACATACCCCATTTTCACGCCGTATATGACCCGCAGGGCTATCTGCTGCGGGTGCGTTATGTGGAGCCACGCCGCTGGCGGGCACGGCAACATTTGCTGGCCACGCGTTCCTTTCAGACGGTAGCTGAGACCCCCCCGCTGGTGCGCTACTTTGAGGCCTGGGACGTACGCCGGCTGGCTCCGTTGGCCTATACCCGCAAGAAAAAAATTCCTGAGGGAGAAGCTTACATCCGGGTCCTGTATGATCCTCAGGACAACATCAAGTCCCTGCAGAAGTACGACCAAACGGGGACCCTTATCTATACGCTCGCCTACAGCCACGCCTCCGCCGACAGCAGCCTCTATGGCCGGCTCGAGTTTGCCGCCGACAGCATCGGCTCGCTCCTGGATGTGCACCCCTATGTCTACCTGCGTGACTGGAGCCTGGTCAAGCCGGGCTGGAAGGTGGCCCTGACTCGGGACGCCGAAGGTCTCTTGACCTCCACCCAGGTGTTTAATGAACATGACCAACTCTCGTACTACTATACCTTCAGCCTGAGCCGGAATCCGGAGAAAAGGACCAGCACCCTGCGCAGCACCGTGCTCTCGGATTCCAGCCGGACAAAACGGGTTTTCGCGCTGGTCTATGACCACCAGGACCATATGGTGAGGCGTTCGTTCTATACCGAGCAGGGCCAGCTCACTGAGACAACCACCTACGACTATCATCGGCGTTCGGCCAGGCTGGTCGTCACCACGCGCAATGCGGCTGGCAAGTTGCTGTCGCAGCGGCGGGTGGTCGACCCAAGATTCTGGAACTGACGCCGGGGCTTAACCGATGTCTCCCGGTGTCAAAGCGGCCCCCGCCAGGTTGCGGGGCGGCATCCTTTGGGGGCTGCTTGCGCTCACCAGCGGCTGTGGCCAACCCGACGATACCGACACCACCCGTCCCTTCATTCGCATCACTTTCCCCGCTGAATTCACCCTCCTCAGTGATATCGTAACTGTCCGGGTCGATGCACGGGACAACGTTGGGTTGCGGCACGTGACCTACATGGCCCCGGGCGATTCCTTGCCCACGATTTCAAACGCACCCTACGCGCTGCTATGGAACACGACGGCTTATCCCGACTGCACCGACGTCAATTCATTCGTCGTCCTCACTGCCACTGCGGAGGATTTGGCTGGCAATACCCGCTCCACGACCCGCAAGTTTTATCTGGATAACGAAGGACTGCCGCCTCTGCCGGTGGCCCTGTTCCCGCCGGCGAACATTACCAAGCATTCCGCGCTGATCAGTTGGGCCCCCTCGCCGGACTATGACTTTTCGCACTACCTGCTGTACCGCGATACCAGCGCGTCGGTGACGGCCAGTTCCGATTCGCTGGTACGGAATGACACGTACGGGGCCACGGCCTTTACCGATACCGGCGCGGGTGTCAGCCCCTTCGGCCTTCTGGAGGACACCGACTACCACTACCGCGTGTACGTCCACGATGTGTTCGGGCGCAGCACCGCCAGCGACTCGATTGTAACCGTCCGCACGCTGTTGCCCGTGGCGGTGCCCCTCATTTCCACGGGGCCGCCTAGCAAGTACCGGGCGAGGCTGGAGTGGATCCGCAGCACGGAAGACGTGGCCTATTTCCGCCTCCACCGGGGGCTTGCCGCTGACGCCGGCAGCCTCGACTCCATTGCGGGATTCCTGCCCATCATAGCCACCACCCACACAGACTCTGGTCTGACGGCCAACACTACCTACTACTATTACCTGTACCTGATTGATGCGGCCGGCTACACTCACGAGTTTTCTGAAGATGATGTGCTGGAGCTGACGACGTTGGCCCTGCCGGCGCCGGTCCTGGTGGACCCCCCCACGGCCATCTCAAAGTACAGCGTCACCCTCGCCTGGGAGTCCATCCCGCCGCAGGAGGATTCCAGCTGGGTGGCCCTCTACCGCGGCTCGGGCTTACAGGTGGACAGCACCGATGTCCTGGCCTATTCGGCCCCTATCACTGACGGAGTGCTGAATCATAAAGACGAGCCGCTGCCCCAGGGCCAGACCTTCAGCTACGCCCTGCGCCACTGGGACAGCCGGAACAACATTGCCTGGAGCAACAGCGTGACCAGTATTACCTTGTCCCTGGCCGATGTGTGGTCGGGCGGGCTGGGGGTGAGGCGGCAAGATAAATACGAGCTGAAGCTGGCCTGGGACATCTACACCTACGCCCCGGAGCAGGACTTTGCCAGGTATACTTTAAGGCGGGGTAGCACCGTCATTTTCACTTTTACCGACGTCGGTGATGACAGCTACACCGACACGGGCCTGTCCCGGGCCAGCAGCTACACCTATCGCCTGGAGGTGGCCGATACCAGCGGCGCCACGGCAGAGGTCACCCTGGTTACCTCTACCCGGGACATCTTCCCGGCGGAGATCGTCAGCCTGGAACCGGACACCAGCTGGTCTTACCGCCTGGCCTGGCTGCCGACAGCGGAGCCGGAGGGCGAGTTCAAGCACTATGCAATCCTACGTACGGCCGACAATACCGTCGTGTTTCGGGATGACGATGGCAATAACCTGGCCGACTGCCTCCCCGGCGATTGCGTAGAGGTAACCACTATCCCTGGCCGAGGAGTCTTTGGCATCGATACCTTGATCTATGATGACCAAGACCCCGCCTTAGTGCAGGGCACGCTGACCAGCCTGCCGATTTATAATTATGTGGTGCTCACCTACGACGAGGCCGGAGAGTACGCTCCCAGCAACATCGTGGGGGACACCCTCTACGCGCCGCCGTCGCTAGTGACCCTGGAGGTGATCAACAACGGTGGATCGCCGACCACCATCAGCCTCCAGTGGTCCCGGGCAGCATGGCCATCGCCTTCCCTGGATAACCTAGCCTTCGACAGCTATGAAGTTTGGCGAAACAGCATCGAGAACGAAGAACCTGGGCAGCCGGGCTCCACCTACGAGCAGATTATCTTTTTTACTGATATCAACACAACATCCCATACCGATTCGCCGCCACTGATAGATGCGACACCCTGGTATTACCGAATCATACTCAAGGACAACTTCGGCCAAGCCGCTATGAGTGACGAAGAGCTGGGTCTAACCAGTCCATGATGCAACCCCTGCGTATACTATGGGCTAAATCTGCGATGGTTTTTCTGGGCCTTGGACTTTTCCTCCTCTTCTTCCCTGCCTGTCAGGACGAACCGGCTGCGATCAACTCGGTGGTCCTGGCTGGCGGGGCCTACGTACGCATCGAGAACCGGGAGGACAGCACCAGCCTGGCAGCCTTGAACAGCAATGTCTTCTCCCTGGAAATCTGGGCCGCCGGCGATATCCTACCCTTCGGCGTCGGAGAAAGCCCAGCCCTGTTCATGATCGGCAATGAGCAGGGCGGGGATGAAATCGGCATTTACCGCCTGCCAACCGACTCCAGCCAGATATTTGTCTTCATAGGCAATCAATTTATGGGATTCTACAGCATCCCCGGCTGCGACTGGAACGACCCGGAAATCTTCACCCAGGTGGTGGTGACCTACGACGGGACCGGCGTCAGTGTATATGGAAACGGCGAGTCTCTCGGGAGCGCCGTCATCTCCCGTGACCTGAACATTGGTGCCAGCGACGCCCTCATCGGCGCCGACTGGGACGCCCTCAACGATGAAACCACCCTGAACAATTTCTGGTACGGCGCCATTGACGAGGTGCGGCTATGGACCATCGTATTGCCGTCCAGCGAGATGCAGTTCCGCTACCAAAACCCCGGCAAGCTGACCCGCACCTACTCCGCTACCGGGCTGGACCCGCTCCTGGGGCTGTGGCGCTTCAATGAGGCCGGCGGTGACGGCGACCTGGAACCTGATGGCAGCGGAAACGGGAATGTGGGGGTGCTCAACGCTGGGGCTGGCACGCTGGCCTTCAGCCCCGAAGGGGCGTAAGGAGGAAAGCCCTTGGCGGGGCATCCATCCCGCCGGGCAGCTTAGAAGGTCAGGCTGAGGAAGTAGCCTTGGAACTGGCTTGAAGCACCTGGGTCACGGCTGTCCACCCTTAGCGTCACTTTGGGGTCCAGGGCGGCATGCCACACCCCGGCCCCTGCCCTGCGGCAGCAACCTGACACAATGCCGATCACCGCTTGGGAAACAATCTGCGGGAGCATAACATATCATGGTATCATGGAACCAAAACTCGGAACTGCCATAGGTTGCTGATGAAACGCATGCTATTCGCGGTGCTGATGGCGGCAGCTCTACTGGGGTCGCAAACGAAGCGGCTGCCCCAAACCACCGTGCGGTTGCTTGATGGCCGCAAGGCGACTCTCCGGGAGCTCCATGCGGACGGCCCGCTCCTCATCGACTTTTGGGCCCTCTGGTGCGCGCCCTGCCTGAAGGCCATGCGCCACCTGGACGCCTTTCAGTCCAGCTATGGGGACCGGGGGCTGCAGGTGCTCACCATCAACCTGGACACCGAGCGCAGCCGATCCAAGGTGCGCAGCTATCTGAAGTCCCGCGGCTACGGCTTCCAGACCGCCCTGGACCCTAGCAACGACACCTTCCGCAGGCTCAGCGGCAACGTCTTGCCCTACACGCTGCTCGTGGATCGGTCGGGACAGATCATCTACCGCCACACCGGCTACGTGCCCGGCGATGAGCAAGCCCTCGAACGACAGATCACAGCCCTGCTCGATCCGGCCCGCTCCCCGGCCGTGCCCCAAGACCTGCCCCGCGATAACAGCTCCCCCAGTCCCTGACCTCCATGTTCGCCAGAGCGGTCTTGTTGGGGTTGGTTCTGGTTACGGCCGCGGCCGGGCAGCAAACGTCCGTGGCCGGCAGCATCACCGCCCAGCTGGGCAGCGGGTCCCTGCCGGGCACGGAGATCACCGACGCGCTCCCCAGCCCGTATGTCTACAGCGAACACCTGCTCGATCTCACGGCGGGCTTCGGCCCCCTTACCCTCTGGGCCAACCTGGAATTCAGCTCCCCCCCGCAGATCGGCCCGCACCACAACGGACTGCGCAAGCTGCGCCTCTGGTGGGAGGGACGGCGGCTAGCGGTAAGCGCCGGAGACCTGTACGGTCAGTTCGGGCGCGGTCTGGCGCTGAACATGTGGGAAAACCAGGCCATCGACTGGGACTCGTCGCTGCGGGGGATCTGGCTCACCGCCAGGCCTGCGGGCCGGGTGAGCGCCGCATTTCTCGCCGGCACGGTCTCCAGCGGGAGGCACCTGCTACCGGGCCCCGGCGTCGACGCCCGCATCCGCGACTTCACGGATGATGCCTCTGTCACTGCGCTGCAGGTCGTGGTCCATGACCTCGCCGGTGGCCTGGAACTGGGCGGTTATTGGGTCGGCGTGCAGGCGATGAACCCCTGGTTCAGCAAGCTGCAGGATTTCAGCACCGGCGAGTATCTGCTGGTGGACGAAGCCAAAATTCGCACAGCCTCCAGCATGCCGGGCTTGTTCGCCGAATGGGTCGGCTCGGTCTTCAATGCTTCCGCAGAGCTCACCGTCCGTGTCCACAGCATCGCCGATGTCGACAGCCTGTTTTCCCAGGCCCTGAACCGCTGGGTCCACTACGAACGGCAGTCGCGCGGTTGGGGCGGTTACGGCAGCCTGTCGCTCTATCCGGGTCGCTGGGGACTGACCCTGGAGTACAAGAACTACCTGTTCGACGCCAGCGAGCCCGACGTGCGCTCGCACCTGCCCTTCAGGCTGCAGCGCCGCACACCCGTGCAAAACCCGCCCTCGGTGTTCCGCGAGCACTCCGCCACACTGTTGGCCCGCACGCCCCACGTGATGGATTTCGAGGATGAGGTGGGGGTCCAGCTGGAGGGGCATCTGGCCCTCGGCGATGACCTGTTCCTCATCGCCAACTACGCCCGCAGCAGTCGGCACACCGGCTTCAGCAAGGCGATTCGGCCTGACGGTTTTAGCTGGCAGCGCACCGACGCGTCCAACATGTTTTGGTTCTCCCGCCACGAAAGGTACTATCCCTTCAGCGAGCTCTACGGGGAGCTGAATTACCATTACAGCCCCCTCAACCTGGACTTAAAAGCGATGGTATCAGTAGCCGGCGAGGTACTGGGCTATGCCGAGACGGTGGTGGAGAACTCCGAGCTGGCCGGCCATGCCAAGGAGATCCTCAATTGGGAGCAGCGCAAGCTCATTACACTGCCGCTGCAGGCCAGCCTGAGCCTTCCAGGGGCGGGCGGCTGGGGCCTGACGCTGGACTGGGAGCACCAGTGGGAGCAGCTAGGGTTTAAAAACCGGATTGCCTTTCGCGCGTCCTCTACGGGTCTTATCGACAGTGTGACTTCCGACGGACTCCTGGACCAAAGTTTTTATTATCGCTACCTGGCGCTGAGCATCGGCAGGCCGTCCCGGTTTACCCTGGGCATCGTCTATGATTACGCCTCCCGCCTCAAGACCGGCCGGTCCGAGAATGTGCTACCCGATGAAGACAGTTGGCTGGAGGCCGTGATCCGCTCGCTGGGTGTCGACCTGCGTAACAAGTGGTTCGGCCTGGAGTTCACCGGCTATCTGACGCCGTCCACATCCCTGTCGGTGTTCTACGGCTCGCTACAGGGCGGACTGAAGTGCGACAGCGGCGTGTGCGTGTTCGTGCCCGGCATTGCCGATGCCTTGAAGCTGACCTTCCGGGGCATTTTCTGAGCACCAGGAAGCCGCACGATTGCGGGCATTTGGCTGCTGACAGACAGTTAGCCGGCAGGGCCCGGATTAGATTCTGAAACGATGGCGGCCAGACCCACCCACCTGCTGATCCCGCTGCTGTTGGCAGGGCTGCTCGCAGCGCAGCCCTATGCCGTCGGCGACGTGGTGCTCGACTTCACCACCAACATCTGCGCCAACGACAGCGGCAGCTTCACCCTCAACGACTACAACGGCGCGCAAAACGGTGGTAACTACCACGTCATCTGGCTCAATTTCTTCGCCTCCTGGTGAACGGTCTGTCAGGCGGAGGCTCCGCTTACCGAAACTGTCCATCAGGCATTCAAGGAACACGGGCTCATCGCGCTGGGGGTGGGCTTCGACTGGGACTATCCCTACAGCTGCGCGGACTGGGCCCAGACATTCGGCCTGACCTACCCACTGCTGGACGGCTCCAACATGGCGTTGATCAACGATTTCAGCGTTACCTATATCCCCTTCCACGTCATCATTGACCACACCATGACCATCCGCTACGCCGCCTTCGGCTGGAACGAGCAGGCCATCACCGACACCATTGCCATGCTGCTGGGGAACATCGCCGTTCTCGGCACCCCGGCCCATGGCGTCGCCGCCGCCCCAAACCTGCCCAACCGGGTCGCGCTGCACCCTGCCTACCCCAATCCATTTAACCCCACCGTCACCATTGCCTACACACTCACTGAGCCCTCCCCGGTACGGCTGGATGTGTTCGACCTGGGCGGCAGGCAGGTGGCTTCACTGGGTAATGCCGGGCGCCGGTCGGCTGGGCGACACGAAGTGGTGTGGGATGCCCGGGACAGGGACTCGGGCGTATACATTCTCCGCCTGCAGGCCGGCGCAGTTGTCCGGTCGCAGAAAATTGTACTGCTGAAATGATCACAGCGCATGTTGAGCAGAATATTTCGAGCTCCAGGGGTTCCGTGGTGACGGCCCTCCCCCGCCATCGTCTGATCGGCCTCGCCGTGGCGCTCCTGGGGCTTATTCCTTTGCCGGCCACCGCACTCAACCTCACCCGGCTGGCCACTTTCAAGCCCCTCAACTTCGAACTGCTGGACGTGGAGATTGCGGGGGACTTCGCCTACATCCCCGCCGGGCTGGGCGGCCTGAACATTATTGATATCTCAGACCCCGCCGCGCCACAATTCATCGGAGAGTATTTCGCCTCTGGGTGTGAATACGGCCGAATCTATGCCTGGCACTCCGTCGGCAACTTGCTTTACGGCAGCGGACGCTACTGCGGCATCAAGGTGCTCAATGTCGCCTCCCCCAGGAATCCCAGCCAGCTGGCCGATTACGGGTCTACCGGCAGATCGTATGAGCATGCCGTCTCCAGCGGTTCGTTTCTCTACGCCGCGGTACACACTGAGGGCGTGGAAATCATCGACATCGCCAACCCGCAGGCGCTCCAGTTTGCCGGGCTGGTGCCCACCACCTATGCCTGGGCACTGGCCGCCTCCGCCGATGGCCAGTTGCTCTTTGTTGCCGATGGTGCTGGCGGGCTGAAAATCATCGACATATCCAGTCCCTCTGCGGCCCAGGTGGTGGGGATCGTGGCCACTTCCGGGACCGCCAAGGACGTGGCCCCGGCGGGGAACTTCGTCTTCGTCGCGGTGGGGGCCAGCGGCGTGGACATGATCGACGTCTCCGACCCGGCCAACCCGGTCCTGGTTGCCAACTACAACACCAGCGGCTACGCCTCCCGCGTAGCCGTCAGCGACAGCCTGGTGGCCGTGTCCGACTGGGATGACGTGGAGGTGCTGGCCTGGAATGCCTCCCCGTCTCTGGAGCTGGTGGGCTACAAGGACACCGGTGGACGGGTGATGGCCATCAACATGGTGGGCCATATCATCTACTCGGCCGAGTGGCGCTTTTTTCGCACCTTCCGATTTGGCGCGGTCAGCGGTCCGGACCTGGATGTCTCTACCCGCGACCTGGACTTTCCGCATGTCGACACGGGTAACTGCCTGGAACGACCCCTGACCATCTGGAACAACGGTGGTCAGACCCTCAACCTGGTCGGTGTGGAGGTCAATCATGCCGATTTTGACGTCTCCCTTTCGGTGGGCACCATCCCGCCCGGCGAAGCCCGCGCGGGCAGCGTCACCTACTGCGCCACGAGCGAGAACGGTCAGGGGCTCTTAACCCTGTTTACCGATGACCCGGGCGAGCCTGAGCTCAGTATCAAGCTGGACGGCAACTCCACTTGGGGGCTCGAGGTAGGTCAGATGGCCCCCGATTTCACCCTCCCCTCGGTGAACGGCTTCGGCGATATCACCCTTAGCCTGTTCCGCAGCCGGGTGGTGGTGCTGGCCTTCTTCGCCAGCTGGTGACCGGTCTGCGCTCCGGAGTTTTCGGACCTCGAGATCAGTATTTGGCAGGAGTATCACGACCAAGGACTCTGGGTCTTGGGCGTCTCCAATCAATCGACGACGATCCTGCAAAACTTTATCCGCGACCAGGGCATTACCTTCCCCGTGCTGCAGGACGGCAATAACACCTACTTCGCCTACAATATCCCCGGCGGCCAGTCACCCTATCCCCGGGATTATATTATTAAGGACCAAATGATTCACTTTGCCGACACCGAATACGATCCCGGCACCATGATCCGAGTGATTGAGTCGCTCCTGGGCAATGTCCCCACCGGCGTAAACGACAGCCCGGAGGCCGTACCGGCCACGTTCTCGCTGGCCAGCGTCTATCCCAATCCCTTCAACGCCACCGTCACCATCCGGGTGGACAACCCCTACGGCCAGGCGGTGGAACTGGCCGTCTACGACCTTAACGGTCGCTGGCTTGAGGAAATCTACGCCGGTTGGCTCGGTCCCGGCGCCCACCAGTTCCGTTGGCGTGCTGAGGGCCGCGACGCTGTGACCCTGAACTCAGGCGTTTACCTGCTCCGGCTGAGGGGCGAGACCGCTTCCGTTACCCGCAAGCTGGTCCTCCTTAAATAGGCCGCTTGGCCGGGGTCGGCAGGCCACTGGCCGCGGGGCTACATTGCTCACCCCGTCCAGTCAAGGGGCAGGCTGAGCCTCGCCCTCCGCCCTTTGATCCTCTGATCTGCTGCGCCACCAGCCGACGCCGAATCCCGCCACAACCACTAGCGTAAACAGGCGGGCTAGCCACCGTCCCAGGCGCACGTCCAGCGGCTCGAAATCGAGCGTCACAACCTGACCGCCAGCGGGCACCATCACGCCCCGTAATAAGCCGTTGACCTCTACAATGGGGACCTCCTCACCATCGATTCGCGCCACCCAGCCCTTCGGGTAGTACACCTCGCTCACCACCAGCAGGGCGCTATCGGCCAGTTCCAGCTCCAACCTGATATGATCCGGGTTCCAGCGGGACGCCTTGACGCGGCCAGCGCCGTTGCCCTGCCGAGCCAGACCCGCCTCGCGCACATAAACTACTTCGGCGGGATCGTAGGTCAGCTCAGCTAATCGCGTCACGACGTCGATGCTGTCAGGCAGAGCCACCACCTCGCCGGGAAACCACGCTCGGGGCAGGTGATCTTTGTACCGGTAGACCACCACCGGTACACTTGCGACTCCGCTAAAGTAGGAACCCTCAAAGACCTGCTCGAAGCGATCATCGCTGAAACGGTCGGGGCTCACCAGGTACTTCACGTTCAGCATCTTGAAAGTTCCGGCGCTACGGAATTGGGTTCCTGACCGGAAGCGTTCGTAATTGGCCAGCTTCCCGGGGTGATAGCCGCCAATTGACTCAAGGCCGAAGGCTGCCCAGCGGTTACCATTCCGCAGTCGCTTCAGGGGGAAAATCCGGAAGGTCTCCTCATCGCTCTGTAGGAACTCGATTACCGTATCGCTGTTAAGGTAACGCGTCACCAACGCCTTGGGCCGCAGTGTGGGGCTTCTAAATGACCCCCTCGCAGGCGCGATGATTTTCTGGTCAACCCGGGCCAGATCAATGACGCTTAGCGCGATAATCACCCCCAAAAACCAGCGGCGCTTCAGGGCGCCTGCCTGCCAGGCCAACAGGCTCCCCAAGGCACTGGCCATAACAAATGCATACCACAGAACGTCCCCACGGAGCATGGCCACACGCAATTCCTGAATTCTGGGCACAAGTTTGAAAGATACCCCCCGTGTTTCAGGCAGATTATCAGCCAGCGCGGCGGGCGTGAGCACGAAGATCACCAGCAGCGCACCGGCCATCAGCCCTGCTGCCAGCACGATGTTCCGCCTCCGTTTCTGGCCTGCTGCGCTCAGCCCGTCCAGCAGTCCGTCCAGGCCAATTCCCGCCAGAATGACCACGCTGAATTGGGTGAGCACCAGCAGCATCGACGGCGCGCGGAACTTGTTGAAGAAGGGCAAGAGCTCATAAAAGAGACCATAGAGAAAAAAGTTGTGGCCCATACTGAGCAGATACGCCAGCAGCCCGCCGGCGGCCAGGCCTACGGTGATCCAGTTGCGCGTCCGGAAGGGCGCCCACAAGGCCAGGAAAAGGAGGATAATGCCCATATAGTTGGGATAATCAGTGGAGGGCATAGCCCCCCAGTAGGTCGCGCCACCAAAGCCGAAAAACGACGGCAGGAGAAACGTCATGGTTTCGCCAAAGCTGAAGGACCACTGGGTGGCATAGTCCAGTCCGCCGCCTCCACCTAGCGTGGCTCCCCGCTCGCTCAGCGCTGTGTAGCTGAGCACGGGCAGCAACAGGGACAGCGCCATGCCGGTGCCCACGATAATGGCCAGCCCGGCGTATACCATAAAGCGCCGGTGAGTGGCCGCGTCCCGCTCTTTGTCTCTCAATCCGTTGACAGCTCCTATGAGAAACAGCAAACCGGCCATCATCATGATGTAGTAACTGATCTGAACATGCGCCCGCTGGAACTGCAGGCCGATGAGCAGGGCCAGCACCGCCGCCGAGGATAGGTCGGCCCGGCGATAGAGCCGCAGCAGCGCCCAAACGACCCACGGCAGGTATGCCAGGGTCATCATCTGATTGCCATGCCCATGCACGAGCATGGTATTGAAGTAGGGCATGAGCATGAATCCCGTGCCCCCCAGCAGCGAGCCCCCCCAGCTCACTTTCAGCGACCTGAGAAGCACCAGGCTCCCCATACCTCCGAATATGAGGTGCAGCAGGAAGAACCAGAACGATTCCAGCCCAACGGCGTGCAGAGCGACGGCTAAGAATTGGGGCAGGTAAAAGCGCGCAATGCCGGTAAGGGCGTGCAGGGTGGGCATGCCGGCCAAGATTCCCGGCTGCCACAGCGGAAATTCCCCCGTCTCCGCCTCGATTCTTGCAATGCCCGCGCCCAGCGCCCGGGGTGCAAGATCATCGGGACCCGCGAAAATGTACCGGCCCGAGGCCGGCTTGTGGTAAAGTACCAGCGCCAGGACGAACAGCAGCAGGAGGGCCAGCCCGATACGGCGGGCCTCGTTGCTCAGCTTAAACGGCACAGGGCGCTCCCGGCCTCAATTCTCAACTCGGGTTGAACCATAACGCCGCTCAAATTACCTCCCACCGCCAGTGTGAAATAGATATTAAGCCGGGCAGCCTGCCAAGGGTGGTATCGAGCGGCCCAAAGGGAGCTCTTCACTTCGGACGCTCTGCCGACAGTGTCGGCGAATTATCTGGCTGCTGGACGATGCCATACTCGGGGACTTCCTGCCGGTTAAATTGGATCTTCGTAAATCCGGCCCGGGTCAGCTCCCGCACCAATCCGGCTTCGCTGAACTGCCGCATTTCCAGTGAAGCCCCTTGCCCGCCGAGGAAGACCCGCTCCTGGAAGCGTTCCCCTTTTCCCTCGTGGGTACGGTTGATCAGTGTGCGTTGCCCCTCCGATTTGATCAGCCGGTTGTCGTAGAGATTGGGAAAGTGCTCAACGGTTTCCTGCAGCCCCGCTGAAAAGGGTACCGTCAGGACCAACACGTCACTGGAGATGAGGAAGTCCCTGGTACGCTGGCTGTCAGACCAGGGTGCGGTAATATCCAACCGGGGCCGGCGGTGATAAAAAGTGCTGCTGTAGTCCAGCCTCCGCTTCAGCCGGGACGCCAGAATAAAGCCGTCGCTTAGACCCGGACCCCTATGATCTGAAGCCGGAAACTCGGGCAAGGGGAGGCTGCGGCCAAACAGCTTGACAGAGCGGACGTGCACCAAACACCGCAGCTGTTGTGTGACACCGCAGTGGTAGCAGGAGCTGCCCTCACGCCGCCGCACTACGGCCGTCGGCGACACCAGCGATTGGCCACGGAGATGGCAAACGAACGCTGGCATTTCCACCGCCGGATCACGGGTCAGCCGTGAGAAGTGCCGCCTCAGCCGGTCGTTGAGGGTGGCCTGAGGCGCATGGCCTCCCGCATCAATTTACGATCATGTCGCTGGCCTGGGCGGCATTTCGCCACCGGCTACACCATCCACCACTTCACAACCGCGTCGCCTGCTTGGACTCCCTTTGACGCCGTGGTAAGTTTTGCGCGCCCCGGACCCTTAGCTCATTGATTGAGCAGTTTCTCCCGCTGGATGCTAAACACAGCCCGTCCCCATCGACAAACTAAAGTACATATTCGATCCGTATCCGGTAGAACGACTTTTGTAGTGACATTTGCCCACAATTTCGAGGAAGACCATGACTGCATAATGAGATGAGGGAGGTCACTCCGAATATCCTATTTCATTAAGAATGGCCTGAAATCCAGGGTCGTTTTTGAGAATCTTGAACTCTGAGAAGATCTATGTAGTGCGCCTCTGTAGTCTTCATGGATATGGGGGCACAAGTTTGGACTGAATTTCCCTGATAAATAGGGTTGATTTGGGAACTGACCAAGTTTAATCTACACGTACCAGTCTATTCCCCAGTAATCCATGTTGGGATTATCTCAGGATACTGCTATGAGAATCAAATTGACTCTTATTGTTCTCTTCACTATCGTATTTAGCGGGTGTGCCAAATTTATTCCGGCACGAATTGGACCACCATCGGATGTTTCTGTGGAAATCACCCCGGAGCGAGTTGCCTTGGGTAAGAAATTGGCCGAGGGGATCATGGCCTGTGGCTCATGCCATACGACCGGAAGTTTTGAGGGCGATCCTCAGCAAGATATGTACCTGGCGGGCGATGTTGAATACGGCAAATTTGAAGGGAAAATTGCAGTCCCCAACATAACGCCTGACAAGGAGACAGGAATTGGTGCTTGGACCGATGGAGAACTCATCCGGGCAATTACCAAGGGACTGAGCCGGGATAACCGTATCTTGTTGCCCACGATGCCATGGGCGAATTTTGGCGCCGCATTAACCGATGAAGAAGCTCAGGCACTCGTCGCCTACCTGCGGACAGAACCGGAGCCGGTCAGGCATGAGGTGGAGGCCACCGATCTAACGATGCTTATGTCTTTCTTCACATTGACGGGCTTAGCATACAACACATACGCCAAAGACCCCTTTTATACGGATTACGAACCAAACCTTACAACTGCGGAGGGACGCGGCAAACGGCTTGCTTATCTGGGCGCATGTGTCGATTGCCACGTATATGCTCCTAAATACGAGCCACAATTCGGTTCGTTGGCGGGAGGCTTGATAGTGGATGTGCCCGGAATACCCGCCGTTTTCTGCTCAAACCTCACGCCGGACATTGAGACCGGGATTGGCAGCTTTAGCGATGAGGAACTTTATGATGCGATCAAGTACGGCAAGCGCTTGCGCCCCCTGCCCGCTACCGAGATGGTGCGCTGGCCCATGATGGCCCGGATTACCTATCACACCTCACTTACCGATGATGAGATTTCCGATCTCACAGCGTTCCTGCGCTCCCAACCACCGGTGAGGAACGACGTGCTGGAACTGGAAGCAAAAGAGGCCGAAAAGGGGAAGTGAGTGAACCCCATAGTTGGGACACCCAATTCCGATTCTTAACCGCAATCATGCGAAGTTGTTCGTCAATGCTTTTAGCACAATGCATCTATTACAAACTCAAAAACCCTCGTTTGTGAGACGACCACGTCTTGTAATTATACCAGAATCTGAGGTAATGTAGTAACTCAGCATATTTCTGGTCGGTGAACTAATCAAGCAAAAGGCGCTTCAGTTGAGGCGTCATCTATACCTCGGATGCGCAAAATGTTTCTCCTAATTTTGACTCCAGTAGCTCACATAGCTTTGACGATGTACAGTGTACGGCGTCAGAGCATTGTGGACCACTCAGGTGTTCTTGCTAGGCGACGCATTTCGCGTTTCCAAGGATTAGCTGACGCCTCATTTGAAGTTCCTCCTTGACATCCCGCCGCCTTCTCCATATACGTAACTGCCCAGGACCTCTTCCCTCCCTCTCCTGTTCCCACTTGGCGTGAGGGCTGATCCTGCTCAATAGGGCTCCTGGGCATCTCCTTGCCCGGGAGCGCCCACTGAGGTCATTTCTTGCCTGTAGGCATACCCTTGTGCCACCACAACGGCTGCCACCTGCTTGGACTCCCTTTGACGCCGTGGTAAGTTTTGCGCGCCCCCGGGCCCTTAGCTCAATGGTAGAGCAGCGGACTCATAATCCGTTGGTTGCAGGTTCGAGTCCTGCAGGGCCCACTGCCAACGAGCCAAAACGATCAAGCCCATCCTGGACCACCTTGGGGCCGCTGGCACCCTTCTGAAGTATGGGTGCGATATGGTTCCAGGTGCTAAGTATCCCTCGAGCTGGCCCCACCAGCCTATGTTGGATTGATCGGGCCTTGTTAAAGCGTCCGGGGAGCTTCTGATTGCAACCGTCTCCACTCCATTATGGGTACTTTTTGAGCTCACTGAAGTATCAAGTCATTTTGGTCGGTGTGTTCAAATACTTTTCCATAGATTTCTACGATTGTAGTTTCAGAATAAGATAGCTTTCCATTTCCTACTGTAATATGTTGGCGAAACTCAGTCGTGCGGGCGTATTCGAGCATGAATGGTGACTGAATTATTTTCCAATTACTGTCATCAAGTTTTGCCGCTACTTCTATCATCACACGGCCTTCAGCGTCTCTTGCTCCAGTATAAGTCCCTCCGGCGAGCACGCTTACTCCGCGAGGAATGGCTAGAGCATGCATAATTGTTTCCTCCTTGGGATCCCACATCCAATAACCCGTCTCATCGTGAAATATCTCGTTATTTGATTTCCGTTGAACTATTTGACGATAATGCACCGCCCACAAGACTTGTGATTCAGCGTTAGTAACGTCCCCAATGGCTAGGTAGGTGATAGTTTCAAAATAGGGATTGTCTTCAGCTCCAGCTGGTTCTGGCGCCACATCCAGGCCTTTAGCTCCCCTCCAAACGCCGATGAGCTCATTCAGGGGACCATAATCTATATCTTTTTTTTTAGCGCTCATTTCTACTCCTTGATATTGATGTAACTCGTCAAAGCAAGCTCAGTTACCAGGGTCAAAAACTAGGAGAAACACATCGCGCTTCCAAGGCTTAGCTGACGTCAGTTCTCAAGTCTCGTTCACTTGACTAGCCGTATGCCCCTACTTCCACGGCACCATCATGGTGGACCTGGTGCCCTCGGCCGGGTGTCTGCTTGATGTCCGGGACCACTGCTTCCCACTGCTCCGCTGCCAGCTCTATGATTGATTTGCCGCTTGATCAACTTGGCAAAAGTGTGTCAGGTCCATAGGGCTAGTCCACATTACTCTGACCCCGAATACGTCGGTTTATTCCTTGTCCGTCACCTGCCGACTTTATTCTAAATCTTAAATCGGCATGCAAATACTAGGATACCAGCCTCTATCTATTTATCTTGAATATCCCGTAAATACAGAAGGGAGCTCATTATGTATCACGTCAAGAATCTGCTGTCATCCGCCAGCGTTGTAGCAGCATTGATCCTCACACTGCAGGTGGGCTGCAGCAAGACACAGTCTGGCGATCTGCCCATCACAACGAGTTCTGAAGATGCTCGTGCCGCCTACCTTGAAGGTCGCCATCTGGCGGAAAATTTGAGGGCCAATGATGCTCGTGTTCACTTTCAGAAGGCGGTGGAAGCGGACCCGGCGTTTGCCATGGCATACTTGCAGAGTGCTATCATCGCACCATCACCTGGCGAAGTGTTCGAGTATCTTGACCAAGCCGTGGAACGTTCCGGCGGTGTCAGCAAGGCAGAACAGCAATACATTGAGGCGGTTAATATTCGAACACGTGGCGACTCAAAAGGAGCGCTCCGCCTGCTAAGAACTCTGGCCCGGACCTACCCCGAAGACAGCCGAATAAGTCTTCTGATCGGTCTCTACGAATACGTTGATCTGGCCGATGAGGACGAGGGGGCTAAATGGCTTAAGCGATCCGTCGCCAGCCAAACCGATTATGCGCCGCCACTCAACATGTTGGGCTACCTCTATCTGGGTCAGCGCAATTTCGATGAGGCGGAGAACTATTTCAAGCAGCAGATCGACATCCTGCCGGAGGAGCCCAATCCGCATGATTCCATGGGCGACATGCTCAGCCGCGCGGGCAGGTATGAGGAAGCGGTAAACAGTTATGCCCGGGCTGTGGAGCTGGATCCCGGATTTGTGCTCTCTCAGCGTAACATAGGTATTAATCTCGCCTGGTCGGGTAATTACGACGCTGGGCGAGATGCAATCATGCAAGCCATGGACATGGCGCCAACCAGCGCCGGTAAGATTGCTGCCCAATATGCCATTGCCCGTTTATATATGTACCAGAACGAGCTCGCGGAAGCTCTGGTCGCTTCCAGGAAAGCAATCACGATGTCCCAGGCGGCCAACCTACCCGCAAGTGTCGCCAATTATGAAATGATGAGCGCCAGAATCTATATGCGGATGGATAATCCCGAGCAGGCGGCGGAGGCAATCGCCCATTGCGCTAAGACCATCGCTGATGCCCAGCTGGATGAATCGGTTACTAAAAACTGGTGGCGGCAGAGGCTCTACGAAGAAGCGGATCTCGCTTCCCGAGCAGCAGATTTTGACCTGGCCGATGCAAAAACTGCCGCCTTACGTGAACTCATCGATATCGAAAAAAATCCCGGACTCATGCGGCTTTATCATTCGGCCATGGGGAAAGTAGAAATCCAGCGTGAAAACTATCAGTCTGCGGTGGATCACCTGCTGCAGGCTAATATGAACAGTCCCTATGATACTTACTATCTGTCAAGGGCCTATGCCGGTGCCGGCAATATCGAAAATGCCCAAGAATTGCTGGAACGGGCCGTCAAGTGGAATGCTGACAGTCAGTTTTATTCGCTGATCAGGGCAGAAGCGGCGGCAGCGCTCAAGGGGAGCTAGGCGCTAGGCCTAATTGTCTGCACAGCGGCCTCACGGTCCCGGCCTATGAATCTCACCGGCCTATTCTTCAGGGATGGCTCTGCTTTGACCTTCATGTCATGTAACGCTTTAACAAGTCACCGTCTGTAAGAATCCCAGGCCTCTTGAGCAGGGTCGGGAGTGACCCATTCCCATCCCTAGCCGGCTCTCCGCAGTGCTCCTTCACTGTATGATCGTCAGCCCGCACCCTGCGACGGACGCGCGACGCTGTTTCCTGATCCCAGAGGTCGATCTCGAATGCGGCGCCTTGCGCCTACCGCCGAGCCTTCGGGTCCCACCCGTCATAGACCTTTTGGGACGGCTTTTCGAGCAGCTGGGGCGGATGGGCGGACGCTTAGTCCATGGACCACATCCTTTCCCTTTGTCTGAGCCATTGCTTCAAGGCCCGCACGATCTGACCATTCATCGAGCGATCATCCTCCTGAGCGATCTTCTTCACTGCTGCATGGATGGACGCTGGAAGTCTCAATCCGAACATCACGGATTTCTCACCGGCAGGTCTTGCTTTGGGCCTTGGCATCGTTCTTGAAGCAAGTATAGCCACAATTGAAGCTATAGTCAAGGTTCTTCTTTAAGGGCCACCTCCATTCTTGATGGATAGCGGATCCTTTGACCTTCAATATCTGAGTAGGCCAGCCGCACCCCAGTACCCCTATTCTAGAATGGCAATTCTCTCCGCCGGATCATGGAGCGTGCCGCTTCTCGAGTTAGATCCAACACCTTCGCGGCGGTAGCCACGTCCAAGGTCCTCTCCTGAGCACCGCCGAACAAGGCATAGCATTTTTCTCCGGCCTTATTCACGTCTCGCCAACCACGGGCTAGCAACCGCTGAAAGAACCGGCGCCACTCCAGCAGGATTGGGTGGTTCCCCACCCGGATTCCTGGCGGATACGCTGACAATCCTGCTGTCGGTAGGTCGCCGGACAGTCCATTTGGCGACAGGCGGTCAAGGTGATTCTGATCGGGGAAACCTGACAGGCATAGGTAGGCACAAACAAGCAGTTCCCTTCAAGTGACCCTCAGGGTGATCGCCTTGGGGCCTTTTGCTATCTGGTCGCGCTCCGCGTATATTTGGCCGTAACACAGCCTTACCACGATGCCCCAACAGTCCAGACTCTCCGTCTTCCTCACCGAGCTCAATCGCCGCCGTGTGTTCGGGGTGGCGGAATAACTTCTATGCCTGATTCCCAGCAGCGCCGACTGGCAGCGATCATGTTCACCGATATTGCTGGCTATACCGCTTTGTCCGCAAAGGATGAGTCCCGGGCCCTGGCCCTCATCGACAAACAGCGTGAGATTCTTAAGCCAATTGTAGAAGATTTCGGTGGCAGTTGGCTAAAGGAAATTGGCGACGGCTTGCTGATAAGTTTTTCCAGCTCCAATCGAGCCCTCCTTTGCGCGATCAAAATCCAGCAGACTGTCCATGATATTAAAGACCTAAACCTCCGCATCGGCATTCACCAGGGCGATATCCTCGAGCGGGGCGGCGATATTTTTGGGGATGATGTAAACATTGCCTCAAGAATTGAGCCATTTGCGGCGGTAGGTGGCGTAGCTATTTCTGATAAGGTCTATAGAGATATTTCGGGGAACCCTGAGTTCACGGCCACGTACGTTGGACGGCCGAAGCTAAAAGGCGTCACACAAGAGGTACAGGTCTACTGCATCACCTCCCATGGCCTTCCCGAAACTCGTATCGCTGATGTCGTCGCGAAACTCGAAAAGGCGCCAAGAAGAGGGCGATTCATTGTTCCAACTGCAATTGCTACATTTGCATTTATTCTTTACCTGGTTGTAGGACGTGGGCCCAAAATTAACTCTATCGCTCTCCTACCTTTCACTGATGAGACCAGCTTAGCGGGGCAAGAGTACCTGGTCTCAGGCATGTATGACGGACTCCTGGGTGAGCTGTCCAAGATAAGTGCCCTCAGGGTTATCTCAAGACGATCTGCAATGCAATATCTGAATAGTGATAAATCGATCGTTCAAATCGCAGAAGAGCTCAATGTCGATGCCCTGATTGAGGCTGTCGTGATTCAAACCGGCGATAGCGTAGGGCTTCGCCTCCAGCTCGTTCAGACCCAACCTACCGAAAGAAATTTGTGGAGCCAGGAGTACCATCGACGTATCAGTAGGGCGTATTTCATGTACAGCGAGATTGCGCTGACCCTTGCAAATATAATCGGCATAAAACTAACCGCACAAGAGGAGGTCAACCTGGCAAGTGCTAATGAAGTAAACCCTGCTGCCTATGAGGCCTACCTGAGGGGCCGCTTCCACTCGTACGGCTTTACGGCTCAAGACTTTGACCTGGCTATCGAGTATTACAGCGAGGCTTTGGACATCGCTCCAGACTATGCCATGCCGCAGGCAGGTATTTCCATGATTTGGGCAAGCCGGAAAGTACTCGCGATAGGCTCTCCCTTCGAGGCTATGCGCGAGGAGAGGAAGGCAGCCAGAGCAGCCGTCAGGATGGACAGCACACAATCTGAAGCCCATCGAATAATGGCGATCCTCCATGCCTGGACAGATTGGGATTGGCCAGCAGCAGAGGCTTCCTTTAAAAAGGCCCTCGCCATTAATCCCAGTAACGCCGACGCACACATTTTCTATGGACATTTCCTTAATATGATGCTGCGTCCCGAGGAATCCAGTGTCCACATGGAGCGCGCAATGCTTCTGGATCCCCTCAACACCTTTTTCCGCGGCTTGTATGCTGTTCACCTGAACATGATGAAAAAATATGAGCGCGCTATTACACAATCACAATTGGCCATTGACGCCGCACCCAATTACCCTCTGCCGTATTTAGCGAAATGGTCGGCGCATATGGCGAGGGGCGAACCTGATGACGGTCTGGAGGCCGCTACCGAATACCTGCATGTTCTGGGTTATGAGTCTATTGTTGGCGATATGTCGGAAGGGTTCGCCAGAGAGGGCTATTGGGGCGCCATGCGGATTGCCGCGGACAAACTTGCTGCAGAGGCAGAGAATCAATATATAAAGCCATTTGCAATCGGATATCTCTATGCGCATAGCCGGGAGTATGACTTGGCATTTAAATGGCTTGAAAAAGCCCAGGCAGTTCATGACCCAGCAATGGCTTATTTAAGCGCCTTTGCTCATGCCAATGTCTTTCCAGATGCTATACGAAGGGACCCCCGATTAACCGATCTTCTACGGAGCAGCAATCTTCCGGAATGATTACTTCTATAATCCTCACACCTGTATGAGTGTTCGGCGTCGAGGTAATGTGGACCACTTGTGTATTTTTGCTAAGAGACACCTCAGAAAAGACGATTACATCGCCCGCTTAGTCACGCCAGAATACACCCAGTCCATCAAGATGCCTTTGTCCCGGCGCAGCTTGTCCCGTCCCGAAGCTTCAGGAATCAGGAGGCGGTGGCCCTTGTCCCGCAGAATGCGGGCGTGCTGCTGAAGTAAGGGGAGCCCGCCTTTCAGGCTTGAAATAGCCTCCCTCCCGGATACGGGCCGGATACGGCTTTGCGTTTCTCGACCAGCTGTCACCTTATTTTCGATCTGGCAGCAGGGGTTCGATTCCCCTATGGCCTACGAGCGAAACTGTCGTCGGAAACTGCTCATTCTTGTCAGTGGGCAGCGACTATCTGGCCGTCCTCTGATCGCGCAAACTCCTGCAAACAAGCGCAAAGAACCACACCCACAGCCGGATACGGAACCGGATACGAACCCAGGCGGCAGACAAGCCTTGGAAGAGGTGCGGGGGCGATGTAGTTTGTCGCTCAAATTTTGCGGGGCCCGGAAGGCCTCCCCACCATGAAGAAGTACTGGATCGCCATCATCGCCATAGCGGGGGGCAGCTGCACGCTGGACCCGCTGCACACAGAGGACCTGCCGGTGTGGTCGGCTACCATCGACCTGCCACTGATGCAGACCGAGATCACCCTGAAGACGTTCCTGGCGGACTCCCTGATCACGCCGCAGCCGGTGGGCAGCGAGGGCGAGCTGATCTATGTGTTCAACCAGACGGTGGAGCTCGAACGGGTGACGGTGGGGGGCAGACTGAAGCTGGACCCCATAGAGAGCAGTCTCGTGCAACAGGCCAGTGCGGTGACCGTCGACAGCTCCACGACGATGATCACCATCAGGTTCGACCCGGTGGAACTGGACAGCATCACGGAGCAGGTGATCGCTGAGGTGGGGCTTATCGAGCTGAGCAACATCGAGCCGGAGGAGACGAGCCCGTTCCTGTTCCGGGAGGTCATGCCGGCGGGCCTGGTGATGGCCATCGAGGCCGCCATTTTCGTAGCGGGCGGCAGTGCGGACGTGGTGGTGGATACCATCGCACTGGTGCCGCAGCAGAAGGCGCTGGCCTTCGATTCGTTCCGATCAGCGGAGGTGAGCGCGGGGATGTTGGACGTGACCATCATCAACGAGCTGTTCATCCCGCTGGGGGCGCCCATCGTGGTGGAAGTGAGGGACAGTACCGGCCTCTTCACCTTGTTTGACCTGCAATGGGACACGGAAATCGGGGTGGGGGACTCGGCGACCCGCACCCGGGACCTGAGCGGGACGACCCTGCCGGGGGCCCTGCTCATCGTGGTATCGGGCACGTCGAATGGGTCGCAGGGGGACACCGTGACGGTGACGGCGGGAGACCTGGACTCCGGCTTCCGGACGCGGGTGGCGGTGCGTGCTCTGGAAGTGAGCCAGACCGATGCCATCGTCCCGGCGCAAACCATCCGCGATACGAGCGCCATCGCCCTGGCCCCTTCGGAGACCATCATTGAGGTGGCCGTGCTGCAGAGCGGGAACCTGAGTATCGCCGTCACCAACGACCTGCCGCTGACGGGGCAGGTGAGCCTTACGATCCCCAGCCTGTACCTGGAATCCGTGGACTCGGTATTCAGGCAGAATTTTGAGCTTCAGACGGGCACCTACGCCATTCCGGTCTCCGACCTGACGGGCTGGAGCATGAGCATGTCGGCCGCCCAGCAGGAATTGCGCTACCATTACGCCATCACCACCGATGATACCGATCCCCAGTTTGTGGCTCTGGCCCAGTCCGATTTCGTGGCAATGGACCTGGCCGTCCGCAATATCACCCTCAGCCAGATCACGGGACAGATCGAGACGCAGACGATTCTCGACAGCGGCGACGTCGACATTGAGTCGGACTCACAGATCCTGAGAGCGTCCATATCGGCGGGGAGTATTGAAATCAGCATCCAGAACCGGATCGGGGGAGAGTCGCAGGTGCGGATCAGCGTGCCGGAACTGAGCCGCGGGGGCAGCCTGCTGGACACGGTGCTGGGGGTGATCCCCGGCGCAAGGAGCCACGTTATCGATCTGTCGGGGTATGAGTTGATGCCCGTGAGCTTGGCGGACCAGCGACTGACTTACCGAACCGAAACGGTCACGCAAGGTGGATTCTACACCTATGACCTGCAGGATTCGATTGACGTGGACGTCCGGATGTCGGAACTGACTTTCGACGCCATCACCGGCTTCGTCAGCCAGGAGGACATCATCGCGGAGTACGAGGTCGAGCTGGACAGCGAGACCAAGGTGGAACGGGCCGTGATCGAGGCCGGCGAGGTACAGCTGACCATTCGGAATTTCATCGGACTGGAAGCCAGCCTGGAGCTCGAGATCGCTGAGCTGGCGCGCGAGGACTCGATCCTGGTGGTCTCGCTCCAACTGACGTCTTCCACGGAGCCGCAGGTGCACCGCATCGATATCGCCGGTTACAGCCTGAGCCTGCCGCTTGAGGACCAGCGCATTCACTACACCTCCACCCTGACCATCCCCAGCGATGAGCTGGTGGCATTGACCCTGGATGATTCGATTACCGTGGACGTGTTCATCGATACGCTGCGACTGACGTCCTTGACGGGGGTGGTGGAGAGCTTTGACGTGGCCCTGGATACGGTGGAGCAGTCGATCTCGCCACTGCCCGAGGAAATGGATGGATTCGAATTTGCCAACGTGGAGATCATCCTCGAGTTCGATGTGGACATGACGGTGCCCGTGCTACTGGACCTCACCCTGGAGGCGCAAGCGGGGGACGGGTCCGTGAGGACCGCCACGGTGACCGGCTGGAATATTGTAGACAGCTCCCGGGTCGTCATGCCCGATGCAACAGAACTCATCAACATTCGGCCGGAGCGCATCCTGGCATATGGCCGGGCCCATATCGGGGGCGGAGGGGCGCCGGGGACGGTGACTTCCAGTCAGGGCATCGCGGGGACACTGGCGGTGCGGGCGCCGCTGGAATTCGAGCTCGGCCCCGACGCGCTGATCATCACCGAACCTCACAGGATCACCGGGGAGGATGCGGCGGAGTCGGTGAGCGAAGACATTGAGGAGGTCCTCATATTCGTGGAATACGTCAACCAGTTCGAGTTTGGTGCGACCTTGCGTGTACTCATGAGCCAGGATACCCTTCGGCTGGGAGCGGGGGTCGGGGAGGTGCTGGTGGATTCGTTGGTGTTGAGTCCCAAGGCGGCTGGGCTGGACTCGGTGCTGCTGAACGATGCGCGTCTGGACCTGTTCAACCAGGACTCCATGTACATCCAAGCGCACCTGCGCCTGCTGGGCCGGACCGATGAGAACGGGGACCAGGTGCCGGCGCGGTTCCTGAGCACGGATACGCTCAGGCTGAACCTCTACGGCCGGCTGCAGTACCTGCTGGACGGCGCCGATCTGGTGGGAGGAGGCCCGTGAGAGCCGCAGCCCTGGCAATGCTGCTAGCGGGGGGCCTGCTGGGACGGGGACTGCCGGACACCAGCCCGTTGCGGACCGCGACTGCCGGGGCGTATTTCACCCGCCTGGCGGGCGACCATGCCCTGGGCATGAACCCGGCCAACCTGGGCTACTATGGGGCACGCCTGGGCTCAAGTATTGGGCCGGCACCCGTGTTCCCGGAAGGGGGCGCAGCCCAAGGCGATTCGCTGGAGGCGGCGGGCTACCGCGCGGCCTGGATGGTCACGGAGGATCCTACCCGGCCAGGGCACGGGCCGATACCGCGGGTCAGCGTGACCTTGACGGGGGTCGGTGCGGAGTTCGGGAACAACGCCATCTATCCCGAGTGGATCTACGAACAGTTGTTCGGCGGCCTGGACCTGCGGGAGGCCGGCCGGAAAGAGACGTTTCTGGCGGTCTTTCCTGCCGACGTCTGGAAGCTCAACCTGCAGGCCGAGCTGAACAGCCTGAGCCTTGCGGTAGGTAATCTGGGCATAGCGCTGGTGAGGCCGAGCGTGGTCTCCACAATCGAGCTGCCCAGGGCCCTTATGGATGTGCTGTTCCGCGGCGTGCGATTCAACCAGCCACGGGATGTCTCGAACCTCAACCTGAACCTGCTGGCGGTGGCACCCGTGTCGGTGGCCTATGGCCGGCAGCTGAGAATATCCCCGCTGGGGGGCGGCGTTGACCGGCTGTTCGCCGGAGCAGGGGTGAACCTCCTGCTGGGCCTGGCGAAGGTCCATTTCCTGACCGACCGGCTGGACATCATCACCGCGCGCGACAGCGTGCTCATCGAAGGCAGAACCCGCCTGGTTACCACCGCCGACCCGGAGTCGCCAGGAGACCATGCCCGGGGCGCCGGGTGGAGCGTTGACCTGGGCCTGGCGGCGCACATCAACCCGCGGCTAAGCGTCAGCCTGGCACTGAAGGACCTGTTCGGGAGCATCCTGTGGCAGAACAGCTTTACAACGGTAAACGACTTCTCCCTGCGGCTCTCCGCGGAAGAGATCGATAACATCGTCGGCGACTACAAACGCCAGCTGGACGTGCTTAAGCAGAGCTACGCTGAATCGGACTCGACGTACGCCTCCGGGCCAGTCAGGAGCGCCTATCCGGCGCAACTCATCGTGGGGGCAGCGCTGCAGCTGAGCGCGGCGGTAGGCCTGGATGGGGCCCTGCTGTACTACCTGGAGCGCGGATTCCCGGGAGGGGCGGCGCCCCAATTGTCGCTGGGGATCGAATACGCAGCGACCCCAACCATTCCGCTGTACTTCGGCATTGCCGTCGGGGGCAGGCAGGGCCTCAAATGGGGTGCGGGATTCACGCTAAACTGGGCGCCTATCCAGTGGACAGTGGGACTGGGACAGAGCGGCGGCGTGTTCAATGGCGCCCGGGGAGCCAGCTTCGCCACCGAGATCCGGCTGGTCTACTAGTCCGCGAACTTCCCGATGCGCCCCAGAGCCGGGCCACACTCGATACGCAATCTGTTAACTCAACGTCCAGCTGGGCGCACACCTCCAGTCCGATGACCGGCTCTCACAACTCCCGCTCGGCTGGGGTGAGGCTGGCCGCTACTGCCAGGCGCCAGGAGGCTGCAGGGCGGAGGATTAGCTTGCCGGAGCGGCTCCGGGGTGACCCCACCCCTCCTGGCCGGTATCACGCCCACCGACGGGAAGGGTGATACCGAAGTGATACCAAAGTGATACCAAAGCGATACCAAGATGGCCGGGCCGGGTGGGCTGAGAAGATCTCCACCGCCTCCCGAATCCCGAAGTATCGGGACAAGTTCCGGCGGGGCAAAGCGGGGTGAACCCCTCCCCCCCGGTATCACGTCCACCGACGGCAGGGATGATACCGAAGCGATACCGAAACGATACCAAGGCGATACCGGCCGGGGGACAGATGGCCGGCTGCGCATAGGGGTGACCCCCTCCCCCCTATGCCTGGGCCACGGTCACCGACGGAGGGGGTGGCCCAAAGATGACCCAAAGATGACCCCATTTTGACCCCTCGCGGCCAACAGTTGAGGCGGGGCGAATCGGCGTAGATTGTCAAAGAGCGGGGGTGAAGGTAATGGGTTGTGCAGGGGATGGGAAGGGCGAGGATTGACGCCGGTGAGGGGGTTATTGATTCATTTCAGCTTTCTGAGGGTAGGGGATCGAGTTACATGAAATCTTCCCGGTTTGAGAAGCAAGATGGCATCGGTGTGTAGAGAAACTGTCAACGGACTATGGGCGATGGACCTTACGTCATTAAGTTCTCTGCGTCAGTCAATACGAGAAATATCGTGGGGGGGAATAGCTGTGAACACAACATCATTCGATCCAGAACGGTACAAGACCGGCCAGCGCCAGGAGTGGAACTCGGTGGCCACCGGGTGGCGCAAGTGGTGGCCGATCATCGAGGCACGCACCCAGAAGGTAAGCGACCGCTTCATGGAGCTGGCGGGGATTGGCGAAAACCAGGTGGTCCTTGATGTCGCCACCGGCATCGGCGAACCTTCCTTGACGGCCGCCCGGCGGGTCGGTCCCGGCGGCAAGGTGGTCGCCACGGATCCGTCCGAGGGGATGCTGCAGATCGCCAGCGACAGGGCGGCGGAGGCGGGACTGCCCAACGTAGAGTTTCTGAACCTCGACGCCGGTGGACTCTCTTTCGGAGAAGGCGCCTTTGATGCCGCCACGTGCCGCTGGGGCCTGATGTTTGTTCCCGACCTGCGGGCGGCGCTACAGGGTATTCGGCAGACGCTGAAGCCGGGTGGCAAGTTCGTTTCCACCGTGTGGGGGCCGCCGGAAAAGGCCGTAGGCATCGCTCTGCCTATGGGTGTGGTGAAGGAGATGCTCAATCTGCCGCCGCCGCCCCCGGATGCGCCCAACTTTTTCAAGCTCAGTCCTCCCGGAGTCCTTGAGGGGGCGTTGACGGATGCAGGCTTTATGAAGGTGCAGGGTGAGTCGATGATGATCGATTTTGAATTCGATGGCGTGCAGGATTATCTCAGCTTTCTACAGGAAGTATCGGCACCGATAACGATGATGCTGTCCGATCAGCCGGCCGAGAAAGTTGCCGCCGTTTGGGAAGGAATCGCCACCGCCGCAGGCAAGTTTGTGGGCGAGGACGGCCACGTACGCTTGCCGAGCAAGACCATCGTGGCTGTGGGGGAGCGCTAGGCGTGATCAGAACCCGGCCAGCGGCCCCGCGAGACCGGTTCTAAGCCCCACGCGCTTGCATCCAATCGAGGGGAGCAGCACATCAGCAGTCCAGTCACCCAGGGGAAACTCGGATCGGTGCATGCATTGGCCCTAAGCAGTGGCGACAATACTTGCTGTGCCGCGCGCGAAATGGTGACGCCGGAGCGTATCTGCGCCAGCGGCAAAGGGATTGATGCCGTAGCAGGATGCGGCGGGAAGAGCGAGGTCCACGCCAAAGAATCAGGCGCGCACCCTGGAGATCATCCCACGGGGAGTAAGTCCTGTTCCTTAAGGGCCTTGGCGTACTTGATTTCCTTCGCTACCGTGCCCAGGCAACACCCTCCGCTGGGATTGGTCAGCTCGCAGCGACATTCCCCGGCCCGCACGCGGTCCGTGATGATTTTTTGGATGTCGGTGGCGCCCTTCTGGCGAATATCATCGCGCACGTCTTTCCGGTCATAGCCGAAACAGTAGCAGAGCGGAATGGGGTCATCGGTCTCTTTGATCCCCACACGGACAGTAAGCAAGTCCTTGGTGATCAGGTGATCTCCCAAGGCGGACACATAGACCGTATCGCAATCCGGGGCATCGCAGAAAAAGTAGGGCTGAAGGGTCAGCTGAGCCTTGATCTCGGGCTTGACCAGGCTTTCGACGGTCTGCCTTCCCACCGGCTTCGTCACCTGATTATTCATCGGACAGATGGGAATATCCCCAGTGTGCGGTACAATGCAGCAGGCTTGAGACATATCTATCTCCTCTTCTCTAGTTAAAGTACTTGGAAGGTTTTGATGTCAACAATATACGGGTGACGATCAGGATGTCCCAAGGGGGGTGCTTCGGATGCTTGGCCTGTGATAAAGACCTCCTGCCCAGAGGACTTCGCCGATGCCTTGAGTCGCTTTAGCTGGCGATTCTCTTTCAGCACATAGATCGTCGTAACATTCTTTCCCGCTCTGTTTGTTGAGTTGATTGATAGGGCTGGCACACCGTTCCAATCGATCAATTGTCCAGCCAGTGCCACCCCGACCTCTCCACGGGCTGTGAAGCCTCCCGCTTTCACCGCTGCCTTGACCTCATCTATATCGATATGCTCGCCCTCATTGGGAGTGAGCTCCACAGTCCCTGCCTCAATGTTGATGATGGATTGCTGCACGGAGGGGATCTCCTGAATGCGCTGCTCCAAGCCATAGGCACAGAATGGGCAGGCCAACCCATCGACCTCAACAATGACTTTGGGTTGCAGTACGTCCTCGCGAGCCACTTGTGCGGCCAGAACCATTGGTGAGATCAACAACGTAGCGACAAAGAGCGCCGGTGTTATCCAGGTTTCAGCTGTTTTCGCTTTCATGACGTTTATCTCCCTTTCATGTTATCGTTTAGAAAATCAACCATCGTATCCCAACGTTGACTGAAAAGTCAGTTCCCAATTGGGTACCGTTTAGGTCTTGAACGACAGGATACTGAAGAGAAGCTTCCACCAGCAGAGTCCGCGAAAGGACGTATTGGATGCCGGGGGAAAGCAATACTACCCTGCCACCGGTATCGTCCAACTCCACCCCCTGTTCCATGTTTGTCCCACTGATTTGCGAGAGCAACTCCAGATAGACTGTGGCATATGGGGAGGGGTAGATCTCATAAACCCGGGGGAAGAAACGATATCCCAGAGCAAGGTTTAGGGACAAGATATCGCCGAACTGATAGTCATGCGCCTTTGTGTTCTTGTTGAGAATTGCCTCTGCGTTCAGCCCCCACCGATCCCGAACATAGGTCGCTATCGATCCAGCAATGAAATCGAAAGAGCCCGTGCCCAGCTGCAATGGAGCAGGCAACGTTGTATCAGCTCTGCCTGTTGGTAGTTTCAAGCCCCCTAGATACGTCATCCTAAAACTTGATCTTTTCGTGTCGTTTTGCACAAACTGGTACTTGGCCAGCAATTTCAGATCACCCAAGCCCGCATCTCCCCTTGATTCGCGGGTCCCGTCCCGGGTCAGTTTCATCCTTTTGTCCAGAAAAGCAATGGCCCCAATAACCACCAACTTATTGGGAATAACTTCGTAAGGCACCATCACCGGGAGGGCGGAAACCGTTACCTCTCGATTGAGTGCATCGCTAACCTTTTTGCCATCGGCAAAGAGGGTTGATTTCCGCACCACTTTGCCAAAACTGCGAACCGCTGCGCCTTCCAATCCTACGACAAAGGCTGTGTTGGTATTTATAGGTGGCCCCTGGCCAAAGGCAAACTGGCTTGTCAGGCTCACCAGAAGCAGAGACAAGAATAATTTAAATCCTGCTCTTTTGATGGCTTTACTCCTCTTGATCTATCCTTCCATCAAACGCAGAAGGGGCACAATGGCATAGGCGAAAAACCCACCTACACCATAGATCCCCAGGGAGCTCCAAAACATTGACTTGGTGAAGCCGCCTGCGACTTCACAGCCCTTTCCTCCTGTGAGAGAACAGGCGATTTTCCCTTTCGGACGGAGGGTTAATATACCGCTCAGGAGAATGAGCACGCCTGCCGCTAGAAATATCCACTCTTTATGACGGGACAGGGGAATCAACCAGGGAAAGGTAGTAACCAACGTTCCCACGGCAGCCCCGCCGGCCACTGCCGCCAGAGCTGCTGGCAGCGCGCAGCAAAGCAGCGTGCCCGTTGAGGTGAATACCGATAGAAAATTGACAAATTGCGATTTCATGAAAGCCAGACTCCTTAGATTTCTACTTGCTCAAAACGCTGCGAATACATCCGCCGCATTACCATGTCCCGTCGCCACCCAGCGCCTCCAGGATAGGACAATCGCCCACGGGACCCCGGCCGCTACACGAGGCCGCCAACTTATTCAGGGCTTTCTTGATCCTCTTGAGGGAGCGCAACTTTTCCTCGACCTCTATGACCTTAAGGTCCGCCCGTCTCTTAACGACAGCGCAGGGCGTCTCCGGGTCCACTCGCAAGTTGAGAAGCTCCTGTATCTCCTCAAGGGTGAACCCCAGTTCCTGCGCTCGCTTAATAAACTGGATACGAGCGACCGCATTGTCCGGATATTGCCGGTAACCGGACTCGCGCCGGGGCGGTTCAGGGATAATCCCCCGTCGTTCATAGTAACGAAGCGTTTCAATATTTACGTTCGCTCTCTTGGCTAATTGGCCTGTGGTAATGCCTGTCATATTTAACCTCCAAACTGAGTTTACACCCTGTACCATAGTACGAAGTCAAGGTGTCTCACTGAAATAGTATGTGCTTGTCGTTCTTGCGACAGATCAATGGGGTTGCAAGGTGCCAACCCGTCTGTAGTTAGTTCCTTACGTGCATTCAAACCGCCTCGACCCATAGCCCCACAGACCTCTCGATCCGTGGGGGTATCTGTCAGGTTAGCAGATAGCAACTATTTCAGCAGTGAGTCACACTCAGGACACGGTAGCATCCTAAGCCGTTGTTTTTATTGGCAGGCAGTCGGGCTCATAACCCGAACCACGCTGCAAGCAGCGCCCAGCGTACTACTGGCGTTCCGCCGCCCCCCCCATGCCGATTGCTTCGAACACTCATCAGGGCGAATCACCTCTAATGAACCGTAACAACCCGCCTCGGTCCGCATCTTTGAGGTAGAACTGTGCAAGGATGCCTAGCACAATCCCGAATGCTATGTGTGCCGTCAGGGTCAGCATGAAAAATTGCGGCCACGCAAAGTGGGTCCCGAAGGGGCCCACAATGGGAGCCATCGGTGGCCCGGTCATCATGCCGGTTTCGATGATGAGTAACCAGAAGACAGCCCAGCCAACTGAGCGGACATACGATTTTTGCCGACCCCATATGAACGTGAATAACAGCCCGAAGTTGGCGCCATTCAAGTAGTGGACGAAGTACCCCACCGGGTAATACACCGCAAACGACCGGCTCCCCGTGGCGGCTTTCCCGAACATGGCCGGTGTGTCGCCCGGCAGCCAGCCGTTGATCACGCCCATCTGGCGAAAGAAATCCAGGCCCACCGTGGCCAGGGCACCTACGCCCATGCCGATGAGGATACGCCGATATAGATCCGGATAGGTCGACCGGCTGTACAGGATAATTCCGGTGAGGATGACAAGTGCCGGGATGTATACCAGGGGGATGTAGCCCCTGGCAAATTCATGCGCGACCATGATCATCTTGGGACCCAGCGGGACTTTTTGGAGGTACTGGGCATAACCGAACGACAGGGTTATCATCTGTATGGGGACGGCGCCACCCGTGAAGAGGGCCAGCAAAATCAGAAGGGTCCTGCGCCGGTCAGGATTTTCCATCGGTCAGACCTATGGCAGGACAGACGTGGCGATTTGTCCCACGATCCCATCCCATTCAAGCCCCAATTCCTCGAGGCCGGAATATTTGCCCAGCAGTGCGGACGGCTTGATGTACCTTACCACCACCCCACCGTCGGGTCGCTCCATGACGGCGATCTTAAATGGCGCCTCTATGGTGCCCTGAGGATTCGTCTCGATGATGCGTTTCATATACCGGGGGTGGAAGAACAACAGCTGCTTCATCCCGCCCACCTGTTTGTTCACCATCTTCAGCATCTTTTGGATATCGATGGTCTTCACCACCATCAGGTTCTGCTCCTCGATGGCGGCAGTGAGCAGCTCCACCGTGTCGCTAAAGTCATAGGCCGACTGCACCATGACCTGGGACTCCGGTAGGTCCGGCATGGGCCCCGACTGAGAATTGTGCGCCATAACCCCGACGATCATCAGCGGGATGATCCCAAACAATGGCACAGCTCTATTTAGTTCTGTCATCATCATGATTCGCTCCTTTGCATGCCACCCGAACTGCACAAAATTACAGAGCCTGCGAGTTCATTGGGCGGCTTTTGCGGCACCCTTGACCACCTCGCTCAAGGTGGGGTGCACATGGATGGTCTTTGTGAGTCGCTCGATAGCGCCGTGGTCGTGCATGGCCACGGCCACCTCGTGAATGAGCAGATCGGCGTGGGGCCCGAGAATGTGGCCGCCGAGAATCTCATCAGTGGCGGCGTCAACGACCAGTTTCACCAGCCCTTCAGTTTCGGCCAGGGCCTTCGCCCGGCCGTAGCCGGCAAATAACTCCCGGCCGACCTTGACGTCGTAGCCAGCGTCCCGAGCCTGCTGCTCGGTGAGCCCCACACTGGCCAGGGCTGGTTCGGTAAAGGCGGCGCGGGGCACGACGCGGTAATCCACGGTCCTTTCCAGGCCACGCACGGCGTTGAGGGCCGTGATGGGGCCGTCAAACTTGGCGCGGTGAGTGAACATGGCGCCGCCGTTAGCATCGCCCAGAGACCAGATGTTGGGGGCCGTGGTTCGCAATTGGTTGTCGATCTGTAGAAAATTACCGGCCATGTGGACGCCGGCCTGGTCCAGGCCCAGCCCGGCAGTACGCGCAGTGCGGCCGGCGGCCAGCAGGAGCAGCTCGGCTTCCAGGCGCTGCTCGGTCGCATCCTTCCGCGTGGTGACGTAGGGCTGTCCTCCCTTGCGCCCGGCGGTGAGCACCTCGGTGGAGGTTTGCACCTCGATGCCCTCTGAGCGCAGGATGTCGACCAGCAGATCGGAGAGCTCCGGTTCTTCGCCGGGCATGACCCGGGGGGCGCGGCCAACCAGCGTGACGCGGGTGCCGAAGCGAGCATACATTTGGGCGAACTCCACGCCCACATAGCCGGCGCCGATGATAATCATCGAAGCCGGCAGCCGATCCAAATGCAAGGCTTCATCATTGGTAATGTAGCCGGATTCCTCCAGCCCAGGAATTTGTGGCTGGGTAACCTGCGCGCCCACGGCCAGAATGGTCTTGTCAACCGCGATGAGCTGCTCGTCCACGCGGATTTCCTGGGGCGAGGCAAAGGCTGCCCGGCCGGTGAGAAAAGTGATGCCGCTATTCTTTTTCAGATTGCGGTAAATGCCGTCGATAATTCCGCCAACGATGGCATCCTTGCGCTGGATGGCGGCGGCCAGGTCAAAGGAAAGCGCGTCGGGATCGATGCCCCGAACGCCGAACTGCTGCGCGCGGCGCTGGACCAGATGCATGACTTCGGCAGACCTTAACAAGGTCTTGGTGGGTATGCACCCCTCGTTGACTCACGTTCCTCCAACCTCGCGCATCTCGATGAGGGCCACCTTGGCACCTAACCGAGCTGCCAAATGGGCCGCCGGCAGGCCGCCCTGCCCAGCCCCGATCACGGCCAGGTCGTAGTGCGGCGTCATGCGTTCGGGCCACCCGGGGCCGGCTTCGCCCGATACAGATCGGCGGATGAGACAAGTTCGCCGAGCTCCGCGTTGCCGACTCCGTTGAAATCGAACAGGTGCGTCGCTGTAGTCGGGTTCAGTTGAGTTTGGGTTTCCATGAGTGTACTCCTTAGGTTGGGCGATTTGTTCGTTGGCCGATTCCCGGGGGCAGCTGTTGATCCATCAAACAACTTCGATCGATGCTTCAGAGTCGAGGATATCCCGGTACTGCAGCAGATTTTTCTCGAACCCAATCCGGAAAGCGTCCTCAATGGATAGCGTCAGCAAGTCGGAGCTCTTGGGGCTTTGAGCCACCCATTTCTCAGCGGTCTCCGGAGCTGCGAAAAAATGCAGATAGTGACAGAAGCTCTTGATCACGTCCGACCGGATCTGGTCAATCTCAGGCAAAATGAACATTAAGGAAGTCACTGCACCGGAGGGTTCAACCTGCTCCACCCCCTCGGGGGTTACGGTCAGTCGAACAACCTCCTTGCTCACAGGATCAAGCGACTCCACCTGCGCGGTCCGCCCGATGATCTGGGGGATGAACAGACTGTCCAAGGCACACCAGGCATAGAGCGTGTGGCCGTTCACCGCAAAGCGATGCGCCGTTTTCCCCAGGGCCAGCCCCCAGTAACCGACAATCTTGTTTTCGTCATCATAGAACAAGCCCGTCCAGTCATCGAGGACTTGATGCACCTCGCTTTCAGGCAAGTTCAAACTCTTGGCGAGGCTTTGGACAGAAACCGGCTTTCCGGTTTCCGCAAGCAACCGATAAATCTGCGCTGAGATGCGTTGCTCAGTTTCATTGAGCTGGATGAATTCATCGGGGAAGGTCCCCAAAAATTCTTTTATCCATTGTTCGTTTATAGCCATGCTATTCTCCTCGGTTATGTTGGGTTCCTTGCAATCTTGATCGTCAACTTTAGGCCTCACCCACAAATTCCAGAGCATGGATGATGGGGCAGTCACCCCGTGGCCCTGCACCGTGGCACTCACTGGACAGTTTTGTGAGGGCTTGCTCGATCTTTTGGAGTGCTTCGATTTTCTCGCGTACCGAGGAGATCTTCGCATCTGCGCGCAGTTTTACAGCCCCGCAACTGGTTTCAGGATCGACCTTAAGCGTCAGCAGATCGGATATCTCCGCCAGTGAGAAGCCCAGCTCCTTGCCGTGGACAATGAACCTCAGTCTGTCCACCGCATCGGCATTGTAAACACGGTATCCCGACGCCCGACGCTCAGGCTCAGGCAGTAGTCCCCTGCGCTCGTAAAAGCGAATGGTGTCAATGTTCACCTGCGCCTCTTGCGCCAATTTTCCTATTGAAAAAGTAGTACCCATGATTATCCTCCTGCCAAATGTACAGTCTGGACTATGGTACAGAGTCAAGCGTTATTTTAGAATTTTATTGATGAAAGTAGCACAACCCGACGAGAAAATAATAATCAGAGAATCGTCGCCGCTGTGCGACTGGTAAGCGCTTGATGGGGAGTCAGAGCATGCCCCGGATGCTTGATCCAGCACACGAGCAATGGCAAAGTGGCCGGGATGTTGCTGCCGGCAGCTACCTCGCACGCTTAGTGACACAGGATTACTCCAAATCATTGAAGATGCCTTTGTCCCGCAGAATACGGGGGTGCTGCTGAAATAGGGCAGATGGCTTCCACCTATCCCGTACTCGGCTATGTTCGTCTCGGATCTTAGGGGGAGTAACTAGGGCTCGAAATCAGGACGCTGCTGGCAAGCCTTTATAGTCGCTATTCTTGATTCGGCCAGGTAACTGCAGGAGATTGTCCCACGCCAAGGAATTGCGCGGATCAAGCTCCAAGGCATTTTGATAGTGGGATTGGGCATTCCGCCTGTGGGCTTCAGCGTCAGTCAGCTCAAACTCTAATACTTCGCTTACAGCCCGCCACTCTTCCACAACGCCCATATTGTTGTAGGCCATAGAGAGCGTATTCCGATAGGCGCTGCCCCGTAGCCGTGATCGCGGAAGGGTTACAATGGCTGTAATGATGGTGGCCTCCGCTTCATCGATGCGGCCGGTCTTCAGATAAACTGCACCCAACGCCAGGTGTGCTTCTGCCATCGTCGGATCTATGCTTATGGCTCGCTTGAATAGTCGTTCAGCCCGGTCATAGCGACCGGCCAGCTCATAGGCTTGACCCTTGTGGTAATAGTGTGAGGGGGACGGGCCGGGGGCCGGAGGACTGTAGCCCGTCAATATCATCAGACTAGCCAGTCCGATGGCGCCTGAACGTGCTAATATTTTTGCAGTTATCATCAGTCTCCTGCTGCGACGGGCGAGAAAGTACAACATTTTCCGGGTACTATGCGTGAGAATTGTCACAACATAAACGACGCCTCAGGTCGCCAAATAACCACATTTTACCGACGATACCACCTAGGCAAGTGGGTATACGGCTTAGGTCTTGGATATCAAATATACACGCTAACTTGCCGATCCTTCCAGACCCGGACTCAGTGCCTGTCATACGTTATCGAGTCAGTTTGTGTCATGAGGGGACCATCCGGAGGGAGTGATGCTTCAATTGAGGAGGCAGCTAGACCTTGGAAACGTGAAATGTGTCCCTTAGTTTTAGACCCAATAAGGTCCCTTTGCATTGACCACGTACAGCCTGAGGAGTCACAGAATTAGTGTTAAGGGACGAGCCGCCGCATAGCTCTTCATCCGTTGGTTGCAGGTTCGAGTCCTATATGGCGCCCACTATTCGGGGCCGTACGCGGCGCCCCGGCTTGCCGGCCCGGTAGCTCAGTCTGGTAGAGCAGCGGACTTTTAATCCGTTGGTCGGGGGTTCGATTCCCCCCCGGGTCACGTCAGTTCTTCCTTTGGAAGGCCCCCGAATCCGTGGTGACCACCAGCATGTTATCCACGATAGCCCCCCCGCTGCCGGGTGTTGGCACAATCTGCTGCAACCTTATTATTGCGCAGGGAGTCAAAGCACAAACCTAAACACCTAAATAGAGGAGGCGAGAAAAGACATGAAATCGACTTACATACTCACCTTGATGGCTACCCTGTCATGGGCCTACGCGCAGAGCCCCGCTATCGAAGGCGTCCCTGTGGATAGCGACAAGCAGTACGAATATATGGTGGTCAATTTTACCTGGTTCCCGAGCATTCCGGCCAAGATGCCCTCGCTGGATTACTACAACCAGATCAATTTGGTATCCCTGAACGCCGTACTGGGAATTTCAGCTCGGTTGCGCGGCTTCGAGGTGGGAGGTTTCGGCAATATTGAAACTGAGGGCGTGGTGGGCTTTCAGGCGGCGGGGGCCTTAAATGCCGTTCGCGGCCCTACCACCGGCATTCAGCTGGCAGGCGCTTTCAATCTAGTGAGCGGCGACCTGCGTGGCGCTCAGCTGGCAGGGGCTATCAACCTGGTTCGAAGCAACACGAAGGCTCTGCAGATGGCGGGAGCCTCGAATATTGTGCTGGGTGAAATGCGTGGCGTGCAGCTGGCAGGGGCCTCGAATGTCGTGCTGGGTGAAATGCGTGGCGTGCAGATAGCCGGCGCTGTGAATTACGCTCACACGGTGAATGGACTCCAGGTGGGGGCCTTCAACTTTGCCCAGATCAACAACGGGCTGGCGCTAGGCTGGTTCAGCCACGCCCGCAATATGCCTGCCCGTATTACGGTCTATGCGGACGAGGCCGGAGTGGTGAATTTTGGCGTCAAGTCAGGGGTCAAGCCGGGTCGCGTAAGTATCACCACCATGTTCACTGTCAGCACTTCCGGACTGGATGGGTTGCCGTGGGAATCGGCGTCGTGGACGTCTAACCTCTGGGAAGCCACCGGCACCGTGGGTATCGGTGTGTATATTCCATTGAGCGTCCTATTTTTCGAGCTGGACTGGCTGGGCACCGCCTTTGTGACTGACAGCTTCGACTATCTGAATCAGGGCCGTTTTCAAGTGGGCCTGCAACTGCGGCCCCGATTTGCCCTCGTAGGCGGCGTTATCATGGACGAGCCGTTTGTTTCCACGAACCAGGCCATTCATTATATGGCCGGTCTGGAGTTCTCCCTGGGGGGCTGACCCGGCCGCATTGGCAATCCAGGACCTAAGGCCTCAACCCGTGTTGGGGCCTTTTTCATTCGCTGCCAGGGAGTAACACTGCCCGCCGCGCCAATAGCTCAATTGGTAGAGCAGCGGACTTTTAATCCGTTGGTCGGGGGTTCGATTCCCCCCCGGGTCACAGCCAGTTCTCCCGTCGGGGGGTCGCCGCTTCAATGGCGAACCGCCTCCTGATCCTGTTTCCAAACTCCCGCATAGAACCGCACCCATTGCCGGATACGGAACCGGATACGAACAAGGGGGGGCGCGGGATAATATCTTGCCCGTCAATCCATTCTAACGTAGTTTGGCACGGACGCGCGATTCCACCGTGAGAGCACTTGAGTACAACCGTCGCACCTGGAAAGAAGGAGTGACCTTTGTTCTAAGCACCCAGACCACGATTTTAGCTGCCACACTTTGGCTGGCAGGATCCTTTGGACCGTTATCCGCCCAAACGGGTCGACTCACGGGTCACGAACTCCAGCTCAGCAAAGGCGACGACACTCATTTGATCCCACTAGGGGATTGGATCGTCCTGCTGGGCGCTGATGGGAAGCAGGTGCTGGCGAGAGGACGCTTCACGGAAATATCATCGGGCGAGATTACGGTTCTGGGCACCCATTCCAACGTTATCCCACTGGAAGACATAAGTGCGATGATTCATGGCGAGGTCCACAGTATTGGCTATTATACCAAATGGGGATTCATGATAGGCCTTGGGATCGGGGTTGGAGTTACGCTGGTCCAAGTTGTTATCCCCGCACTACTTGATCGTGGCATTGAAGAGGAGGGAGGCTTAGGGCTGGCATTTCCCGGTGTGTTGATTGGCTTCGTCTGGGGCGTTAGCAAGCATTTTCAGCGTGTGGTGTATCAAATAGGACCCCACCAATGGGAAATCAAATACGAATAACGCTTTGAACAAGATCGGTACACATCGGTTTACCGCCTGTGTGGCTGGTACCCTCCTGTGTTCGGGCTTCCTGTTGGCTCGGGATTTACAACCATCTCCGTTGGTGCTGCGCAAGGGTGATCAGGTCATCACTATCCCTATAGGAGATTATCTCAGTGCCTATGACAGCGCCGGGGCTCTCATCGCAGCCGGTCAATTCGAAGGGATTGATGCTGGTCGGATGATGTTCAACGGCCAGCAGCATCAGGTCGTCCCCGCCAGATATGTCTTTCAATTAAGGCACGGGTATCCCCGTCTGGGGCACTATTTCGTGAAGGGATTACGCCATGGGTTATTAGCGGCAGGGGTCTGGGTGGCCGGCGGAATCGTCATCGGAGTCGCTACAGGCATGTTGGATGATGAATATTATTGGTTTGGCGTATTATTCCCGCCCATATTCATTGGTCCCACAGTAGCCACCGCCACCCTCATGTGGGGCGCGGCAAGGCAGGCGCTCAGTCGGAGGTACACCCTCGGTCCGGACCAATGGGAGTTCGTGCTGGAATGATTTCCGGGTCGCTATAGAGCAGCTGCCATATCGGTTGGCCGGCTGAAGTTATACGGGCGGCAAGTGCCGCTGGTCAAGCTAGTGGTGATGCGCATGACTTAGACAATTGGCGTACGCATGTCCGCACCAAACCCCCACCCCTTGACATCCACCCGCGCCCATCCAAACCATTAGCCTCCCAAGGGTCCCAATGCCGACCGCCTTCTACGGGTGGAAACTGGCCTAGTCCAGGACCGTCTCGTAACATCATGAGGCAAGAACATCCGATTGGCGCCCACCGTTACGGGCCCTACCGGTGGGATATCAGGATCGCTAGCGCAAAGGCGAAAGTTCCAGCCGGTCGCCAGGTCTGACCGCGTGCGCGGCGGCAAAATCGCCCTGGTTCAGGGCCACTTCCAGGTAGCCGCCGCTGCCAAACACCAGTACCACTTCGCCCGGCGCCACCTCAGCATAGGTTCCCGCCAGGGGCACCTGCAGCTCCCGTCCCGCCAGTCGGAGGCGATAATCTCCGCGTCGGGGCCAACCGGTGGCCGTCAGGGTATCGGCCCGGATATTCGTGATGGCATTGCCGTACCCGTCCACCGTACGGATGCGTCCCACCAGAGCGTCGCCCTCCCAGTGGCCGT